>CAVCDW010000082.1:0-1966 GCA_963601055.1 Elusimicrobiaceae bacterium | reverse complement strand
TTTTATTTATGATAAAGAAAAAACTATGCAAATCAAAAAAATGTTTTACATAGTCTATTTTAATAAACGATTTGTTTTAAAATCATCAAAATATTTATCATTAGGAAGATATTTAAATGTCATTTTTTGCTTTTTTGTAGGATGCATAAATGTAAGTTCATAAGCTGTAAGTAAATACGAGTTTCCCATTTGAATATGGCTTCCATATTTTATATCACCTACAATAGGATGTCCTACATTTGATAGTTGACATCTTATTTGGTGATGACGTCCTGTCTTAAGATTAATCTTAAGTAAGGACATATTATTTTTACTCGCTAAAACTTCATATTCTAAGATAGCCTCTTTAGAATCTTTAGTGTTTTTAATATATGCTTTTTTATTTTTTTCATCATAATAAAGCATATCCTTCAAAGTTTTTTTACCACTTAAATTTCCTTCAACTATCGCTAAATAAGATTTATGAAAATTATTGTTTTTTATGTCTAAAGAAAGTCTAGATGCGGCTTTTGATGTTTTCGCAAAAATCATAACACCATCAGTGTTTCTATCAAGTCTATGAACAAGCCCTAGGTAAACATTACCTGGTTTTTGATATTTTTCCTTAATATAACTTTTGAGTATCGTAAGCATATCTAAAGACTGTGTATTATCTGCTTGGGATAAAATACCTTTTTCTTTGTAACAAACAATTATATGATTATCTTCATATAAAATTATAGGTTCCATTATTCTGCTTTACCAATTGTATAGAACATTTCAAGTTTTTCGATAACTGTTTCTTCTATCGCATCGCATCCTGGTTTAAGCAGTTTTCTAGGATCAAATCCCTTACCTACTAAATCCTTACCTGCTTCAATGTATTGTCTTAATCCAGCAGCGAATGCTAATTGAAGTTCTGTGTTAACATTAACCTTACAAACACCATGTCTTATTGCACGTTGAACCATTTCTTCAGGAATTCCTGAACCACCATGTAATACAAGTGGTGTATTATTTGAAATCTTTTCAATTTCTTTTAATCTATCAAAATTTAAACCTGCCCAATTTTCAGGATACTTACCATGAATGTTACCAATACCAGCAGCTAACATATCTATACCTGTTTCGATTAGCATTTTGCACTCTTTTGGATCAGCTAATTCACCAGTTGATGTGACACCATCTTCTGTTCCACCGATTCCACCAACTTCACCTTCAACAGATGCGTTCTTAAGACTTGCATATTTTACTACTTCTTTAATCTTTGAAACATTTTCTTCTATTGAAAGTGAAGAACCATCAAACATTACAGAAGTATAACCGGCATCAAGAGCCTTAAAAGCTCCTTCATATGTTCCGTGGTCTAAGTGAAGACATACAGGAACTGTTATATTTAAATAATCTATTACATTCGATACCATGTCATAAACATTTTTATATCCACCCATATATTTAACAGCTGATTCAGATGTTTCAAGTATTACTGGTGAAGATGTTTTCTCACATGCTTCAAGTATAGATTTAATCCATTCTAAATTATTTATATTAAAAGCTGGAATTGCATAATTTCCTGCTTGTGCGTTTTTAATCATTTCTTTTGCATTTACAAGTTTCATAATAACCCCCAACGTACGTATATTATATAACATCTAGTCATATATTTCAACAAATATAAGACTTTTTAGGTTTTGATGTAAGTTATTAAAACATAGAAAGTTGTTTATGTTTTCTTTTATATGTTCTAAGTTCTTTCATTATAAGATCATAATCATAAATTATATCTTGAGCCTGAAGAGTTCCTTCAATAAATGATTTTAACATCCCTGATTTAGGGGATTCAATCTTATATTTCTCTTCTCTTATCGCATCATATTTTCTTTTTAAACCATAATATTTTTCATCTAGAATCTTATATATTAAATCTTTTGATTTATTATTTATGATAACCTCAGAGAAGTTATACATAAAATATGAAACATTATAT
>CAVCDW010000081.1:0-11732 GCA_963601055.1 Elusimicrobiaceae bacterium | reverse complement strand
AAGGATTTACAGTGGTTTTGATGGTTTTAATTTTGTATTGGTTTCTTACTTTTTCGTTTGGCAACTCAAGTAAGGAACCTTTTTCTTTTTCTAATACAACTAAAGGAATTAGACCTGTTCCATCGTTAATTTTAGAGTTTTCACGATTATTTATATTTTCAAGTTTTTCACATGGTTCTACATAATTTAATGTTCCACTATAGCCTCTTAATTCATCTACCTATAATTAATAATTTATATAACTCGTATAATGTTATAAAATGAAAAAAGAATATGAACAATATTTGTACATTTTAACTGCGTCCAAATTGTCCATATTCATTATAGCCTTAACATTGAGGTGTTATTATAAATAATAAGTTTAACTTAAACAAAAAAGTGGTACTCGCCTTAAGTAAAGTGCCACCCAAAAAGTCTTTCAGTAACCATGTCCAACTTTAGGGATTCACTTTAGTTACCACTTTTTTATTTGTTATAGGTAAATTTAATTACATGCTTTCAATAAGTATTTGTTTTATTTCATCTTTTGTTAATGTTTTATATCCACTATTTGAAATAAATGTTCCATCTATTATTGCGTCATACATAGAAGAAGTAACACCTAAATCTTTTAGATTTAAAACAAGTCCAATTTCTTTCATCCAATTCTTTAGTGCTAATAAACCTTCTCTTGCAATCTCTAAATCAGATTTATCAGCCTGATTTACGTTAAATACGTTAATCGCAAATTTTTTAAATTGTTTTAATCCATATGGTAATATATATGAATAATATGGATAAGTAATAGCGCTTAAAGTCATACCGTGAGTTGCGTTTGTAACACCACCTATTGATTGACCAATCATGTGAATCATCCAGTCTTGTGGTTTACCAAGACCTACAAGAGTGTTTAAGGCCCAAGTGGCAGTCCACATGATGTTGCTTCTTGCTTCGTAGTTTTTAGGGTCTTTTATTGCGATTCTAGAATCTGCAATTATTTCACGCATTAACCCTTCCATAATATAGTCAGATGTTGAATCATCTTCTCCTGAAAAGTATTGTTCCATAATATGATTCATTGTATCATATATTCCCGCTACCATTTGATACATAGGAACGGTGAATGTAAATTTAGGATTTAAAATTGAGAATTTAGGGAAGACATCACTTCCAAACACTCTTCCAATTTTAAGACCTGTTTTTTTATCAGTTATAACAGAACCACCATTCATTTCACTACCAGTACCAACCATGGTTAAAACAACACCTACTGGCACGATAGGACAAGTAACTTCTTCCATATCTAAGAAATATTTATGCCAAGGATCTTCATTAGTGTGTACTGATACAGAAACTGCCTTAGCGTAATCTACAACAGATCCACCACCAACAGCTAAAATAAAATCAATCTTATTTTCTTTTGCGATTTTAATACCTTCATATAGCTTTTCTTTAGTAGGGTTTGGCATAACGTTTGGATCAAAGAAAACTTCTTTATTAGCATTACTTAAAATATTCATTATTTGGTCGTATATACCATTCTTTTTTATTGAACCACCACCATAGATAAATAAAACACGCGAACCGTATTTTTTAAGTTCATTCTCTAAATAATCAAGTGATGAATCTCCAAAATATAGTTTTGTTGGATTTTCGTAAACAAAATTTCCTAACATAAAATAACCTCCATTGACTCGTAAATTTTATTACAATATAATAATAATACCTAAACTATACTTTAGGTCAAGAGGAAAATAAAGGAGAATAAAAAATGGAATATAGTATTGGTGAAATAAGTAAAATGTTTAATCTAAATATATCAACACTTCGTTACTACGATGGTTTGGGTTTACTACCTGGAATTAATAAAAGAAATGGAATTAGAGTTTTTGGTCAAAAAGAAATAGAAGAATTAAAAATAATAGAATGTTTAAAAAAATCAGGTCTTAAAATAGAAGATATAAAGAATTATTTTGATTTATGTGCTAAAGGTAGTGAAACATATAGAGAAAGATATGATTTGTTTTTAAAACAAAAAGAAAATGTGCTAGAAGAAATAGAGCACCTAAAAAAAGTAATAGAAACTATTAATTTTAAATTGTGGTATTACACAGAGTTAATCGGAGGTAGCAGTGAAGAAGAAATAAAAGAAAAAGATGAATATAAGGAATTCATTAAAATAGAAGAATAGAATTTTATTTTTAATATTTTAGCGCTAAATAATATTTCTTTGAAATAGAGGGCTCTAGTGATATAATTTAATTAGTATTTTTTTAACTTTAAAGGAGAAAGTATATGATAGAAGTAAAAGATGTTAAATTTGCATATACAAAAGAAGATATTGCACTTAAAGGTGTATCTTTTACTATAGAAGATGATTCGTGGGTATCTATTATAGGACATAATGGATCAGGGAAGTCTACTATATCAAAACTTTTAATCCATTTAATATCACCTCAAAAAGGTGAAATTGTAATAGATTCGCTAAAACTTAATGATGATAATGAAAAAGAAATAAGAAAAAATATTGGAATAGTATTTCAAAACCCAGATAACCAATTTGTTGGTGTAGACGTTGAACATGATATTGCGTTTGGGCTTGAAAACTTATGTATAGAGCACAGCGTGATGCATAGTCTTGTTCGTGAATTTGCGGAAAAAGTTGGAGTATTAGATAAACTAAAAAGAGAACCACATACACTTAGTGGTGGTGAAAAACAACGTGTTGCGATCGCAGGTATTTTAGCATTAAATCAAAAATATGTAATACTTGATGAAGCTACATCTATGCTTGATCCTGAAGGTGTTTCATCTGTTGTTGAATTAATAAAAGAATTAAAAGATAAATACCATAAAACAATAATTACTATCACTCATGATCTTCGTCTTGCGAATTCAAGTGATAAAATTATTGTTCTAAAAGAAGGAGAAAAGGTGCTAGAAGGAACGCCTGAAGAAGTTTTTACACATAAGGATATATTAGAATCATCAAATTTAGAACTACCATTTGAATTAGATTTTATTAACATGTGTAAAACCTCAGAATTAGCGAATGAAAAGGAGCTTATGGATACATTATGTCAATATCATTTAAAGAAGTAAGCCATAAGTATCGTGGCGTTAGAAAAAAAGATATCACAGTAGCCTTAGATAATATAAACTTAGATATCAAAACATCGGATGAATTTTTATGCGTTGTAGGAAGAACAGGAAGTGGAAAATCCACTCTTATTTCTCACATGAACGCCCTTCTTTTACCAACAGATGGTGAAGTTTATTTGTTCGATAAAAAATTCACAAGAAAAAAGAATCATAACCCTAAACTAAAACCTATAAGAAAAAGAATTGGATTTGTATTCCAATTTCCTGAATATCAACTATTTGAAGAGAATGTGTATAAAGATATTATATTTGCGCCAAAAAATTTTGGTTTTACTGATGAAGAAATAAAAAACAATCTTAAAGAAGTTATAAATATTTTAGGTATTGATAAAGAATTACTTAAAAAATCACCTTTTAATTTGTCCGGTGGACAAATGCGAAAAGTGGCTGTCGCAGGAATTCTTGCGTATAACCCTGATATATTAATTCTTGATGAGCCTACAAGAGGATTAGATCCTAAAAGCGCTAGGGATTTAATGAACGTATTTAAAAAAATAAATGAAGAAATGCACAAAACAATAATCATGATAACTCATGACATGAACATCATGTATGAATATAGTAAAAGGGTTGTTGTAATGAAAGACGCTAAAATAGTATATGATGGTTCAAAAGAAGAATTATTTGAAAAAGAATACGAAGAATATCATTTAAAGAAACCAGATATATTAGAACTTATTGATTACCTAAATCAAAATTTAAGTTTAAACATCCCCTATACTATCTACTCTAAAGAAGAATTAAAAGACTATCTTTTGGGGGTATACAATCATGAATAATATAACAATTGGTCAATATATCCCAGGAGATTCATGGATCTATAAAATGGATCCTAGAATAAAGATTATATTAACATTTGTGTTTATGGCAATAATATTCATACTACCATCAATCATAAGCGTTTCTGTAGCATTAGCTATATTTGTGTTTATTGTTGTTATTGCTCGTATACCATTACTTAAAATGATATCAGGACTTAAGGCTGTAGTTTATTTGATGTTATTCACATTTGTGCTTCAAATATGTTACACAAAAGGAACTCCTGACACTTTAATTAAAACGCTAGATTTTCATTTTAGTTTAATAACTATGTCGTTATCAATTCTTTTAGTTATAATATATTTCTTCACCAAGAAATATATTCCATTTAAAATGATTTATTTCTTAGCGGTTGTTGCAGGAATATTTTTATTCCAATATTTTATTGATTATGATTTAGCTTTTAATTTAACTTATAAGTTAAAAGTATATGAAGAAGGATTAATAAAGGGAGGATTTATATCAATAAGAGTAATACTAATGGTATCTCTTACATCCCTTTTAACATTTACAACATCAACAATGGAAATTCAAAATGGTATTACTAGTGTTTTAAGTCCATTAAAACTATTACATATACCGGTTGAAATATTTAGTATGATGTTATCCTTAACACTTAGATTTATACCAACACTTTTAGAAGAAACTAAAAAGATAATGGACGCACAAAGTTCAAGAGGTGTAGATTTTTCGGAAGGTGGACTTAAGAGTAAAATCACCCAAATAATATCACTTCTTGTTCCTATGTTTGTAATATCATTTAGACGAGCTGAAGAATTAAGTAATGCGATGATCGCAAGAGGTTATGATTTAAACACTAAAAGAACAAGATATGATAAATTAAAACTACATTTTATTGATTATTTTGCGTTAGTTATAACACTTCTGTCTCTTGCGTTAGCTATTTATATAAGGGTGGTATAATGAGGATAAAATGTATTATTTCCTATGATGGAGCTGATTATTTTGGGTATCAAGTTCAAGATGGACTTGTAACAATTGAATCTATGCTAGATGATGCGCTATATAAAATATTTAAGGAGCATATTAAAATATATGCGTCAGGAAGAACTGATAGAGGAGTTCACGCATTAGGACAAGTTATTCATTTTGATACACCAAAAAGAATAAATACAAATGGGTTATTAAAAGCTTTAAATAGTTATCTTAAAGAAGATATTAGAATACTTGGGTGTGAAGAGGTAGATGATAGTTTTCATGCACGCTTTAGCGTAAAAGAAAAAGAATATCATTATCTTATAAAAACAAGAAATTATACAGTATTTGATAGAAGATATATGGCACATTATTATAATCTATCCCTAGATCTTATGAGAGAAGGAATTAAGAAATTTATTGGAACTCATAACTTCAAAGGACTTTGTAGTGGTTCTGTTGATCCTAGAAAGGATTTTGTAAAAACAGTGTTTGATGCCTATATCGAAGAAGATGGGGATATTTTAAGATTTGTGTTTAAAGGAACAGGATTCTTAAAATATCAAATAAGAAGAATGATGGGGCTACTTGTAGAAATAGGTCTAGGTAAGAAAAAAATAGATGTAATAGATGAAATATTTGAAACAAAAGATAATAAAATATCACACTTATCAGTAGGACCTGAGGGCCTATATTTAGTAAAAGTAGTGTATTAATGGAGATTATAATATGAGTATATTAATAACATTAGAAGGCGGAGAAGGTAGTGGAAAATCCACTGCGATAGACGCAATCAAAAATTATTTTAACAAACGTGGGTTTAAAACACTAGTTTCAAGAGAACCAGGTGGAATTAAAATTGCAGAAGAAATAAGAAGTATAATCTTAGATAAAGAAAATACTATGATGACACCATGGTGTGAAACACTGCTTTATGCGGCTGCGCGTGTACAACATTTAGAAGAAAAAGTAATACCAGCATTAAATGATGGTGTTGTTGTAATCTTAGACAGATACATTGATTCATCGCTAGTATATCAAGGAATCGCAAGAGGAGTTGGCATTGATAATGTTATAAAAGCTAATTCATATGCGATGAATTATATGCCAAACATCACATTCTTCTTAGATGTTAAGCCAGAAGTAGGGCTTAAAAGATTAAGTGGAAGAGATAAAATGGATAGACTCGATTTAGAGACAATTGATTTTCATAATAAAGTATATAATGGATATATTCAAGTAAGAGATATGTATAAAGATAGAATTAAGACTATCGATGGTGAAAAGACAAAAGAAGAAGTAGTAAGACAAATAGAAGATGAATTAGATAAAATTTTTGGGTAGGTGATTTATGTGATAAGCAAATATTTAGAATATCAACAAGAAGTTAAAACGATGTTAGATAACAGTTATAAAAATAACCGCTTATCACATGCATACATATTTTATGGCGATAAAGGTGTAGGAAAAGAAGAAATGGCGCTATACCTTACCGCCCTTTTAAATTCAAATGGTGTAGTAGATTTTGAGTCTGTTACTACAAAAAATATATTCGCTCATGATTTCATAAACCTATATGAAATAGCTCCTAAGAAAAATGAAATAGTAAAAGAAGATGTATTAAATCTTTTAAACGAGTTTAGTAAAACATCGCTACAAGAAGGGGATAGAGTATTTATTATTCATGAGGCTGATAGGCTTAATACTAAAACGTCTAATATGTTATTAAAGTTTATAGAAGAAGCACCACAGGGTGTTCATGGTATTCTTCTTACAACAAACATAGGAAACATTCTTCCTACAATAATATCACGTTGTAATATAGTTAAATTTAAACCATTAAACAAAAAGATATTATATGAAGAATTATGCTTACTGTCTGTTGATCCTATGAAAGCTTCTATTATAGTTGAATTTACTAATAATAAAGAAGAAGGGGTAAAAATGAATGAATCAGAAGATTTTAATAAATCTTTAGATATTATTTTATCCATTCTCAAATCAAAAAAAGAAATAGATGCGTTAAAAATATTAAGAGAAAATATATCATTTCTTGATAGTGATGTAAACTTAAGATTAAGTCTTAATATCTTAACACTATTTCTTGAAGATATGTTACAAGAAGAGCCTAATAGACTTTCACTTTATAAAGATATTATTCTTGCCTACAAAAAAAATAATAAAAATGATAAAATAGAAGAAAGACTTTTACAAGTTCTAAATCATATTAAAATGTTAGATTCAAACGTAACACCCAAAAATATATGGTTTAGTTTATTAATAAATATGTATAGGTAGGTATTTTATGAAAGCATGTAAGATACAATTTAAAAGCTCAGGCAAAAAATATCATTTTGCTTGTGAAGGCTTTGATTTAAAAAATAAAGATAAGGTAATAGTTAATACTATTAGAGGTATCGAGTTAGGGTTTGTGGCAGGTGATATGTTTGAACTTGCGCAATCAGAAGTATCTCTTGAATTAAAAGATGTTATAAGAATTGCGACAGATGATGATATCAAGAAATATGAAAAAAATAAAAGCGATGAAAATGAAATAATTGATTTCACTAAAAAAGCCGTAAAGAAATTAAAACTTGATATGAAAGTATTATCAAGTGAATACACACTTGATAGATCAAGACTTATAATTTATTTTGAATCAGAAGAACGTATTGATTTTAGAGAATTAGTACGTGTTCTTGCGGATAACTATAAAACAAGAATTGAATTAAGACAAGTAGGAACAAGGGATGGAGCTAAATTCTTTGGTGGAATTGGGCCATGTGGACTTATGGTTTGTTGTAAGGAATGGATCACTGAATTCCAAAACGTATCAGTAAAGATGGCTAAAAACCAAAGCCTATCCCTAAACCCTACAAAAATAAGTGGAAACTGTGGAAAACTACTTTGTTGTATAGCTTATGAAAATGATTTATACACAGAAGCAAGAAAAAACGCACCTGATGTAGGTGACACTGTTGAAACTGAAAAAGGACCTGCAAGGGTTATAACATCAGATATATTAAATAGACATCTTAAAGTTAAATATATATTAACTGAAGGTTTTGGATATTTAAATATGGATGATGTAGAGTTTAGTGCGCAAGATGATAGAAAGAGAAGATAGTATGGAAGTTATAAATGAGCTATTAGGATATGAATATTTAAAAATATTTCAAGACCCAGAAAAATTTAATTTTTCAATAGATTCAATGATACTTGCTCATTTTGTAGAACTAAAACCAGATACTAAAAATATTATTGATATAGGATGCGGAAACGCTCCTATTTCAATGTATTTAACACTTAGAACAAAAGCGCACATTGATGCCGTAGAAATTCAAGAAGAATCATTTAAACTTGCGGATAAGAGTGTTAAAATAAATCATTTAGAGGATCAAATAACTTTAATAAATGAAGATATTAAAGGATATAGTAAAAGATATAATAAAAAATATGATGTAGTTATATCTAATCCTCCATTTTTTAAATACACTGAGGGGTCAAATGTAAATATTAATGAATATAAAACAATAGCACGTCATGAGATAATGTTAACACTTGATGAACTAGTATCTGAAGCATCCCATCTTTTAAATGATGCAGGAGTATTTGCGCTAGTTCATAGACCAGATAGACTAACTGATATTATTACAACGCTTAGAAAATACCACTTAGAACCTAAAAGGATTCAATTTGTATATCCAAAGCTTGGAACTAATGCAAATCATGTTTTGGTTGAAGCTAAAAAGAATAGAGGAGAAGGTGGACTAAAAGTCTTACCACCATTCTATGTGCATAACCTTGATGGAAGTCACACAAAAGAAGCACTTGAAGTATATAATCAAAAGGATTTGATGAAATGAAAAGAATGTATAGTTTTAAAGAGAATAGGGCAGTACTATATTTAGTAGCTACCCCAATAGGAAATCTAGATGATATTACATTTAGAGCCTTAGAAATACTTAAAATGGTTAATTATATATATGCAGAAGACACAAGAAATTCTAGAATTCTTTTAAACCATTTTAATATTAAAACTGAATTAAGATCATACCATGATTTTAATAAAGAATTAAAAAATGATGAAATTATAGATTTATTAAAACAAGGTGAATCAGTCGCAATAATTTCTGATGCAGGAAACCCTGTAATCTCTGACCCGGGATTTAATATCGCGAAGTCTGCGATAGAACATGACATCCCAGTATCTACAATTCCAGGTGCTTGTGCGTACCTATCAGCCTTAGTTTCATCAGGACTTCCACCTATGCCTAATACTTTTGTAGGATTTTTAGATAGTAAGAAAACTAAAAGAATTGAAATGTTAAACGAATATAAGTTCGTCCGTCATACCTTAATATTCTATGAGGCTCCTCATAGAATTGAAGAAACACTTCGTGATATGTTAGAAGTATTTGGTAATAGATATATTGTTATATCTAGAGAACTTACAAAGAAATTTGAAGAAATAATAAGAGGAAATATTTTAGATATATTAAATGAGGCTATGCCGCTTAAAGGGGAACTTGTAGTTCTTGTCTCAGGCTATGTGGAAGAAGAAAGAGACATAGATCCTATTAAAATGATAGAAGAATTAATATCTTTAGGATATAAAACTAAAGATGCGATTAAAGAAGTAGCTTTAAGACAAAACATTGATAAGCATGAGCTTTATCAAAGTTATGTATTATATAAAAATTCTTAATGTAAAATTTATAAATTAGTAGTATAATCGATAATGATGGAGATGATTTTATGGAAAATAAAAAATTCTATTTAACAACAGCAATTGCATATACATCATCAAAACCTCATATAGGTAATGTGTATGAAGCAATTTTAGCAGACGCAATAGTTCGTTATAAAAAGAAAGATGGTTATGATACATATTTCATGACAGGAACTGATGAACACGGACAAAAAATAGAAGAAAAAGCTAAAGCATTAGGAGTAAGTCCTAAAGCACATGTAGATAATATTTCAAATGAAATAAAAAAGACTGATGAACTTATGAATATTAAATATGATAAATTCATCCGTACAACTGATGACTATCATATGAAAGAAGTATCAGAAGCATTTGAAAAACTATACAAAAAAGGTGATATTTACAAGGGTGAATACAGTGGATTATACTGCGTTGCCTGCGAATCTTATTTCACACAAAAAGATTTAGTAGATGGTAAATGTCCTGATTGTGGTGGTAGTGTTTATGAAGCTAAGGAAGAAGCTTATTTCTTAAAGCTTACTCCATATCAACCACGCCTAATTGAGCACATTAAAACACATAAGGATTTTATTCAACCTGAATCACGTAAGAATGAAATGTTAAATAACTTCTTACAAAATCCACTTCCTGATTTATGTGTATCAAGAACATCATACACATGGGGAATTCCTGTAAAGTTTGATAATAAGCATGTAATCTATGTATGGATTGATGCCTTAATGAACTATATTACAGGTATTGGATATCATGTTAATGAAAAAAGTGAACCAATGTTTGAAAAATATTGGCCAGCTGACGTTCATTTAATTGGAAAAGATATTCTTCGTTTCCATACAATTTATTGGCCTATTATTTTAATGGCATTAGGTATTGAACTTCCTAAACAAATATTTGGACATCCTTGGGTTCTTACAAACCATAATAAGATGAGTAAGAGTAAAGGTAATGTTATATATGCAGATGATTTAACTTCAATATTTGGAGTAGATGCGGTTAGATATTATTGTCTACATGAAATTCCATTTGCACAAGATGGAAACTTAACATATGAACTTGTATGTGAAAGAAGTAATGCGGACCTTGCGAATACTTATGGAAACCTTGTTTCAAGAACAATCGCAATGGCTAAAAAATATTTTGGTGATGAAGCTATCGAGTACATTGCGTTAGATGATCAAACAAAAGAGCCTACTGATACATTAAAATCACTTATGGCTGAGTCTAAAACTAAATATCATACATTAATGGATGAATTTAGAGTAGCAGATGCCCTAGAAGAAGTAATGGTAATGTTAAGAGGAGCTAATAAATATATTGATCAAACAACACCATGGATACTTGCGAAAGATGAGACTAAAAAAGATGTATTAAAGAGCGTATTATATACATTGTTAGAGGCTATAAGAATCGCAAGCATTATGTTAGAGCCTGCAATACCTGAAGCATCTAGCAAAGTATATAATGCATTAAATACAGATAAAACATCCTTTGAAAACTTAGACTTTGATGATACTAAAAAATATATGGTAAAACCTATTGATGTATTATTTAAACGTCTAGATGAAAAAGAAGTAATGGATATAGTTCTTAAAAAAGAAGAAGAAAAGAATAAAAAACAAGAACAAGTAAACAACCTAATTTCTATTGACGATTTCGATAAAGTAGAACTAGTAGTAGGACAAATTGTTGAAGCTAAAAAACATCCAAGCGCTGATAAATTATTAGTGTTTAAAGTAAACATAGGGGATGAGGTACGTCAAATTGTCTCAGGAATAGCTAAGTGGTATGACCCTGAAAAACTAGTTGGTCATAAGGTTGTAGTAGTTAAGAACTTAAAGCCTGTAAAACTAAGAGGAGTAGAATCAGAGGGTATGTTACTTTGTGCATCATCAAAAGATGATAAAGACTTAGAACTACTTACTCCAACTCTAAATCCAGGAGATATTGTAAGATAATAAATAGGAGTTTTTAGAACTTAAATGTTTTAAAAACTCTTTTTTTATTAAAAACATAAAAATATTTTTTTGTTTATTCATATATAAAAAACACTTTGGCACAATGAATTTTAATTTTTTACCTAAATTTCAAGAAAAATATTTTATAT
>CAVCDW010000080.1:0-12973 GCA_963601055.1 Elusimicrobiaceae bacterium | reverse complement strand
GATATGTTTTGTTAAAAATGAAAGAAATAAAAATAGTAATATAATTGATTTAGATATTTCGAAACTTGTCTAATAGAAATATTTAGAATTACCAACGTGAAGGCTTATGTAGTCTATACTATCTTTGCCATGATACCACATAATTGTTTTTACAATATATATGCACTTGCAATATAAAATTGGTAAATCAAATTAAGTAGTATAGTTAACCTTTAATTCATAAATATGCATTTATTTTTAAGCTATTATTAGGTATACTATAAGTAAAGAGTGTATTGAGAGGCGTTAATATGGAAAAAGATAATGATATAGTTAAAGTTGCGCTTGCGTATGAAATGATAATACAAAACAATTTTGGTATTAGTCAAAATGATTTAAGAAAGTATAAATCAAAAATTCATGAAGAAATGCGAGATGTTATAATCGGACTTAGAGCTATCGCAGATAATAGTTTTATGGAAGATGATAATGTTTTAGACACAAAGGAAACTGTTGAAAGTAATGTTAAGAATGTTTTTTTAAAACATATAAATAAATTTATTCAACAATCAAATTATTCTAAAAATTTTGGTTTAATTTACAACCAAAATAAATTATTAGATCTAGTAAATATAATATCTGAATATTCAAATACATTATTAAAAGAATACATGATATATGGAATGGAACGTTTCATGCTTGATGTTGAAATTAAAGACGCAGTCACTGATGCTTTAATACATAATGTTAACTTTAAAGAATATGGTAAGGATATCTATAATGAAACAGTAAAGTCTTTAGGTCTAAATGGTATTAAGAAATTAAGTGCGTTTAATTTAGGATCTAAAGCAGTTATGACTGAAAATGATATTAATTTTAATCTTAGTCTTCATGATAACGTTTATTATAATCATGATTTAGATTATACATATTTTACACATAATAATAACATCCTTGTTGTAAGAGGGGAATATAAAACAAAAGAAGATATATTAGCATCTAATGAAGCTTTAAAAGAAGCTATTTTAGATTATGATAACATGATGGCATGTATTGGAAGAAATCCTGTAGGGTATCATTGTTATCAAGCAGCTAATAAAAAGTATTATTATCTAATTAATAATGTGTATTATAAATCAGAAAAAGAATATTCAGTTGATGATATCAATAATAATTTTGATGGTATTAGACATGATTTTATAAGACTTAACGATTTAAAACATATAAACGTTAATAACGTTGCCTCATTTGGTACACATCATACTTCTGAGTATATGGAATCTATAAAAGCTACTGCTAAACTTAATATTAAAAATATTTTAAGCGCTTATAAAAAAGGTGATAGAACAGTTGCTGAAAATAAAACTTATACTTTAAACACAATAAAAGATTCTTTTAAGGCATATGAAAATGCATGTAGGGAAGAAATAGATAATATAAAGTGGTTTAAATGGATTAGATCATTTTTTAAGATGAGATCTATAAATAGTCTTAAACATGATGTTATATCAACTCTTAGAATTAACAATAGAGAATTTGATAATGTTATTTATAATTCTAATAAAGAAATACCAAATGCACTTGATGCGTCTATTTCTGCAAAAGACGCATTGTCTAAAATGACTGAAGAAAATGTATGTGGTATGAAATACTTAACAAATAATATTAAAAAGAATTCACAACTTGAGGCATATTCAAAAGAAGACATTAAGAAAATGGTATCTAAAAATATTGCATTAGATATTAGTTCCTTTGATTTTAAAAATGACACAGTAGACTTAGATGTAAGTGAAATTGCTAAAGTAGATGATTTAGATAATAATTCAGTTGCTAAAGATATTATTGAATTAGATATCAAAAATGATGATGTTTCATTAGATTTGCTAGAAGATAACAAAGAATTATTTGATGCAAATGTTAGTAATATTTTAGAAAATATAGAAAATGATAATAGTTCTATGAGAATAGAGATTGATGAATTAAAGAATGTAAATGATGATATTTCATTATCATTAGGAAATGGAAATGAAAAAGAAAAAGGAATAACAAAGTAGAGTGAAAAAAGAAAGAACCATAAAAGGCGCTATTATTGAAATTATAGTATCACTTGTAGTGACTATGTTGATGCTTATATACATAGTAGCCATTATTAACAATTTCTCAAATTGGACAGCTAAACGTCAAGAAAGACTACCACTTCCTATATTTATTTTAATATGTTCTTTTTTAGGATTATTAAATGGAATAATAACAATTCCTTTAGTTTTGAAGAAAAAAAGAAATAAAGCTTTATCAGAGGAAAGCAAAAAAAGGAATAACTTGTAAAAATATAATCATTAATATAAAAAGAAATAGGTACCATGTCGTTGGTACCTATTTTGTATATATTGTATTATTTAATCCTTAAATATAATTGGTGGTTGTTGTTCAAGTTGGAAAAAATTATCCTTATATATTGTATCAAGAATTTTAGATATTTTAATTTCATAATCTAAAATATTATTAATATTATTTTTGATGTTAGTATATATTTTCACATCATTTTTAATATTATTTAAGTGATTTTTACCTTTAATATTAAAACCAAGGACTCTTATAAAATCTAAGGTTTTATTATTAATATCATCCATTGATTTTTTATCTATGTTAAATAATATATTAAGCATAATACGTTCAATTTTAGCGATAGAATATCTTTTAGTATTTAATGATTTTATAAATGAGTTTAAATCAGTATATTTATAAATATCATTTAATGAATTTTCAAAACCTTCATCTACAAGGAAAGTATCCGCTAGATTTCTTGATAATATTATTGTTTTAATAAAATCAAATATTTTACTATTATCATAAAATCCTTTTTTCTTATATAAATTTAGGGTGTAATCTGGAACTCTTCCTTCAATCATTTCTTTGTTTAGGCGAAGAGAAGTAGCGCTTGTAATACTATCTTCCAATTTTTTTGAACTATAATTGTTATCTCGTTTTATTGTATGAAGATTAATATTATAATTATTATCTTTGTTTGATTTGTAATACGATAATGCGAGCATATCATTTGGTTTTAGTGGTGGTAGACCTAATTTGGTGAATGATTTAATAGATGATGTTTTATAACTATATCCTTCACTTAAAAATTCTTTTAATAAATTGTCGTATGAATTAGTTTTTGATGCGTTATAATATTTATCTATTAAAGTTAAATCGTTTCCTTCAGAACCAAAGTAAATATCTGTAACCTTACATAAATGAAGAATCTCAATAGCTTTTTTAGCGAAAGTATCAGATGATTGTATGGCAAATATTGATGGAAGTTCTATTACAATATCAACACCCATATTTAGCGCAAGGGATGCTTTATCAAATTTATTAAAAACACTAACCTCGCCTCTATTTACAACATTACCACTTATAACTGCTATTACAATATCATCTTTATCTCTATCTATAGAATTAAAGTGAAGAACATGACCATTATGAAGTGGATTGTATTCTGCGATTATACCTATTATCTTCATTTATATCACCAAAAAAATTATACCATATAAAAAAATAAAAAGCACTCTTGGTGCCGGACTTTTAAAGTATTGAATAAATAAACTATAACATAAGCCTTTATATCAAGTTCCATCTTATAGTAACCTATAACACTTCGCTATTTGATTAACTTAATGTATAAGTAGTATTTATTGATAGTTTACTATCACTTATAGTTTATCATTAAATTTATTTTTGTCAAATGATTAAAATAATGTATAATGAAATTAAGGAAGTGGAATTATGGATATAACATATGAAATGATTAAAGAAAACGAAGAAATTAAAAATTATATAAGTGAAGCAGATAAAAGTCTTGCATCTATGGGGTTTACTGAGCATTCTTTTCCTCATGTACTTAAGTGTGCTAAAGTAGTAAAAGAAATACTTCAAGCTTTTGGATATAGTGAACGTGAAGTAAGGTTAGGACAAATTGCGGCATACATGCATGATATAGGAAATGGAATAAATAGAGTATGTCATGGACAAAATGGAGCCTTAATGGCATTTAATATCCTTACAAGACTCGGAATGCCTTCTAAAGATATTTCGCTAATAATTGCGGCTATAGGTAATCATGATGAATCAGCGGCATACCCTGTAAATAGTATAGCAGCAGCACTAATAATTGCGGATAAAAGTGATGTAAGACGTACTAGAGTTAGACCTAATTCAGATTTTTCATCAATTCACACTAAAGTTAATTATTCAGTAATAAATCAAACTCTTGATATAGATAAGCAAGAAAGATCAGTTACCTTAAATCTTACAATAGATACAAGTGTTACAGATATTATGGATTATTTTGAAATATTCTTAGAAAGAATGAAACTATGCAAACTAGCAGCCCATACCTTAAACCTTAAATTTAAACTAATTATTAATGGATTAGAGCTTATATAATAAATTTAATATAAAATAAAAAAGCTGCAAGCCCCTCAAGGCCTGCAGTTTTTTAATAGTCTAGCTTTTTAATGTTTGCAATTAAATCATCTACAACACAAGCAATTTCATCAAGTGATTGTAAACCAAGTTTATCTTCAGATTTAAAGAAATCAACGAAAGTATAAATAATTGAATTAGAAATTAAATTTACTTCAATTCTTCTTACTCTTGGATCTTTAGATAAATAGTTAATACTTATATTTTTCTCTACTTTTTGAACAAAAAGGTTTTTAAGTTGATCGATAAAAGTATAAGTAAGATCGGAAGTTAATAGTTTTCTATATAATTCTTCATTTTCTAGTAATGCGCTAATAACTTGTTTTGCGCATTCTCTGATGTCATCAGGAGAATTATGCATCGCAATAGTATCTAGAGTTTTATTCATTATAGTTATAATTTCATTACCAAATTCCTCATATACTGCATAAATGTCAGAATAATGACAATAAAAAGTTGATTTAGAAATTTCTGCTCTTTCAACTATTTCTTTGACTGTAATCTTTGAAATGTCTTGTTTTTCCTTTACTAATTGTGCGAAAGCCTCTCTAATTAGCTTTCTTGATCTAATTGCATTTTTGTACATAGCCATGAAAACGCCTCCATAAATTTACTATTTTTTGCAAAGTGTCCAAAATCAAACTCATGTAAAAATATTGACTATTGTCTTAACTTTACGATAATAGTATACTCCTAAATGTAAAGAAAGTCAAACTAGAGTTCGAAAACGAAATACAGTTTGAAATTGGAAAGGAGTTTTATATTATGGCGGTAATTGAAGTTGATCATTTAACAAAAGATTACGGTTCAGGTCGTGGAGTGTTCGATGTATCATTCCAAGTTAACGAAGGAGAAGTATTTGGATTCTTAGGACCTAATGGAGCAGGAAAGTCTACAACAATTAGACATCTTATGGGGTTCTCACATCCTGGAAGTGGAGAATGCAGAATGCTTGATAAGAATACATTTACTGAGTATCATGATATCTTAAATCATGTAGGTTATATTCCAGGTGAAATTGCCTTACCAGCAGGATTAACTGGTTGGGAATTCATTAGAATGATGCAAGATATGTATCACATTCATAATGAAGAAATGTTAAACAAAATGTTAAACATATTTGATTTACAAGACAATGTGTTGAAAGGTGAAACTAAACATATGTCTTTAGGAGTTAAGCGTAAACTTGCGATTGTTACAGCGTTTATGTCAGACCCTCAAATCTTAATTCTAGATGAACCAACATCAGGATTAGACCCAGTTATGCAACAACGTTTTATTGAATTCGTTCACGAAGAAAAGGAAAGAGGTAAAACAATATTACTTTCTTCACATATCTTCAGTGAAGTAGATGCGACATGTGATCGTATAGCTATTATAAAGGATGGAAAAATAGTTTCTGAATTTATTGCGAATGATTTAAAACATGCGTCATTAAAACAATATAGAATAGTATTTGCTGATCATAATGAATATCAAAGATTTATTGATACTTATGATAGTGAAAAGATTAGTATCCTTAAAGATAGAGGAGAAAAGAATAAGATTCGTATTGCAGTAGATGATAAATATATTAATGAATTTATTGCATATATGTCAGATTTCGAAATGACTGAATTTAATAACATTAAAGAAACACTTGAAGACTTCTTCATGAAGTTCTACAAGGAAGAGAAAGATTTCGGAGGTGCTTTAAATGGAAAGAAGTAATGAAGTAATCATTAAAGTCGAAAATCTTACTAAGGATTATGGAGATAATAGAGGAGTATTTGATATCAATCTTGAAATCCATAAAGGTGAAATGATTGGATTCGTTGGAACAAACGGATCAGGAAAGACTACAACAATTCGTTCTATTTTAGGTTATATTAAACCTACAAAAGGACATTGCGAGGTTTATGGTAAAGAGTCATGGACTCATTCACCAGAGATTGCGAAATCAATTGGATATGTTCCAGGTGAAATTGCTTTCCCAGATTTAAGTACAGGTATTGATTTCTTAAAATCTCAAGCAGGATTCTTAGGACTTAGCGATTTATCATATGCGAACGATTTAATTGAAAGACTACAATTAGACCCTCGTGCAAATTTAAAACGTATGAGTAAGGGAATGAAACAAAAAACTGCCTTAGTTGCGGCATTAATGAATGATTGTCCTATTATCATTCTAGATGAACCTACAACAGGACTAGATCCACTTATGCGTGATGCGTTCCTAGATATAATTAAAAAAGAACATGAAAAAGGTAAAACAATATTCATGTCATCACATATGTTTGAAGAAATGGAACAAACTTGTGATAGAGTAGCTTTAATATCTGATGGTCATATTGTTGACATCGCTGATATGCATGCGATTAGAAATCGTGAATACAACGATTTCAAAGTTGAATTTAATAATAAAGAAGATTATGAAAAATTCCAAACTATGGGATACAAAATAATTCGTCTTCAAGATCAATATAATCAAGCAACTGTTGAAATTAAAGATGAAGATATAAATGACCTATTTAAGTCACTTAAAGGACTTGATGTTAAGTTTATATCTGAGGTTAAATATACACTTGAAAAATATTTCAAGGAAAAAATGCAAGATAAGGAAGGAATATAATTATGTTTTCAAAAGCATTATTTAAACAATCATGTAAAGCAAACGGCCTAATGTGGGCTATTATAACAGTAGCAGTATGTTTCATGTTAGCATGTGTTATGTTAATTTCTGGAAAATCTGATATCGGTGAAGTAAAGGAAAACATTGAAACAACTATCATTGAAGAAACTGTTAAATCTAATATGAAAAAATCAACACTAAGCACATATGAAATTTCAATTTCAGGTGTTGAATACTTCGATGAAACATTCGTAAGTGAATTCTATGTTCAAGTTAAAAAGACTGAAAATCAAACAACTTATAGGGCTACATATGCTCAAGAATTAGCTGCAGGTAAAACAGAAGATGAAGCTAAAACATTAGCATTCCAAGCTGGATTTATTGTGCCTACTTATACAGAAGCAGTCGCAAAATTAAATACATATGCGAAGGCTTACGCAACTGCTGCAGGCGCTTCTGATAATACAGAAACTATTACAAACACTATGTTATTTGCAGTAAACCCTAATGGTGCCGCTAGCGCTAAATATCTTGAATATGGTGAAACTGCAGCCCCTGTTGAATTCATCAGTGGTATAACAGAGTACTTAGTAGAAGACGCAACAGCTATGCTTACAGGTGCTGAATCAACTGAGGCTAAAGATTATTTATCAACTGGAACAAGAATGAATTTTAGATATGAAAGAGCTGAAAACGCAACTGCAGTACTAATTGCTTATAACACAACAAATGAAGATGCAGTTAAAGCAACTGTAGCTTCATTAAAAGAATATGGTGTAACTATTGAATCATATAAAGAATTCGGATTTGATTATGCATTTGTTAAAGATTTATCTTATAAAGCAGCCTTAACTTACCAAGGAGATTTAAATTATGAAATCTCAAAATTAAGCAATAAGACTGATAGCGCAGCTATAGCTCAAATCAAAGCTAACCTTGGAGTTGATATTGCAGGATCATTCCTTGATACATTACCTCAAGAAGTATCTGATGCAATTCGTGAAATTGGAGCTATGGACTTATATGGATTAATCGTTGGTTCAATCTTCTTCAAGATGGCAGGATTACTATTACCTATTATTTACTTAATCATGGTATCAAATAACTTAATCGTAGGACAAGTTGATAGTGGATCTATGGCATACATTTTATCTACTTCAACTAAACGTGAAGAAGTAACATTCACTCAAGGACTATTCCTTGTAGGATCACTTCTTGCGATGTTTATATGTACTTCAATAACTTCAGTTGTATGTTTCTATATCGCTGATGTTGAAACTACATTAAATGTAGGAAAACTTCTAATAATCAACCTAGGTGCTTTCTTAGTACTATTCGCAATGTCTGGAATTAACTTCTTTACATCATGCTGGTTCGATCGTTCAAAGAAGAGTATGGCAATTGGTGGTGGACTTTCAATGTTCTTCCTAGTTGCGACTATGTTAGGATTATTCGGATCTGAAGTATTACCATCAGTAATTCGTATTAGCGCATTAAATAACTTCAACTATGTATCTATTATTTCTCTATTCGATGTAGTTAACGTAATAGATGGTGGATACATGTGGATTTGGAAACTTGCAATACTTCTTGCGATTGGTCTTGTAGGATATATTGTAGGAGCTATCAAGTTCAAGAAAAAGGATTTACCATTATAAGAATTAAGCATTGTCTTCGGGCAATGCTTTTTTTTATTAACTTTAAATAAATATTAAATATGATAAAATAAGATTATAGTATTCGTGTTATAAATATAATGAAAGGGGTCTTTATATGGCATCGTTATATGACATTTGTGGTGAGAAGTTTTTTACACCACTTGCAAGTAAAAATAGAAAAGTATATATTGACACTATTTTGTTTTTAAAGAAAGTAATTAATGAATTATTTGAAACAGATGAAAATGATAAAACAAAAATTGTGGACATTTTAACAAACCATTTAGATGATCAAGTAAGTATTAAATTATATAATGATGATTCAAATGATGAAATTGATGGTGAGATGGATAATAGATTTAAAGCTCAATTATTAATTTTAAAACTTGAAGAATATGATTGGCTTGTTGAAGAAGCACTAGGAAATGGTAAAAAAACATTAGATTTTAATAAACATGCCTATAGTTTTATAGCATTAATAGAAGAATTAATAAATAATAGTAGACCCCAATACACAAGTTATATAAGAGTAATTAAAAATGAAATATATAAATTTGATTATTCAACAATTGACAGTATTCAAATTGTAGATGATAACTTATCTAAAGAAGTAGATGCCTTAAGGGGTCTTAGATCAGATATTAGAAGATATTATAGAAATATTACTAAAAATAAAGATAAACAAAACTTAGAGGCACTCTTAGAAGAATTTACAGGAGAATATAAAGAGTATTTCTTTGATTCAGCTTATCTTAATTTAAAAATTAGAGATAATATTGATGCGGCAATCCCAGAGATAGAGGAACAATTAGAAAACATTTTTTCTGATTTTTTGAATATGGAAAAATTAATCGCATCCCTTATGAAAGAAAAAGGGTATGAGGATTATGATAAAGCCTCGCTTCACATCGAAGAGATGAAAAAAAGAATTCTTTTAAATATAAAATCCATTCCTTCAATTATTGAAATGATAGATTCAAAAAATGAAAAATATGTAACAAGGACAGTATCAGTTATTATTCATTTAATTAATCGAGGAGAGGATATAGAAGGAATACTTCATAGATTAATTGATTATGTAAAAAAGAACGATGATATAGATGAATCATTTATATCACTATTTGAAATGAAACATTATTCATTTGATGCGTTAAGCAAACCTAGAAAAATAACTCAAAAAGTAAAGCCAGAGATTATGGCTTTAGACTATGAAATGGATGAAGAAGTTAAAAATAAAACATTAGTATTGTTACAAGAAGATAAAAAATATAATATTCATGCTGTAAATGAATTTGTATTAAGCTTTATAAAAGGTCATGAAACAAGAAAAATATCGGAACTTGATATAAATTCAAAATATGAATTTATCATGATGATTGCGATTATGATTTATTCAAAACTACCTAGCGCATTATATACTATAGATTTAACAAAAGAAAGAATTATAAAAAATGGTGTTTCATTTACTGATTTTATTTTAAAAGAGAAGGGAGTAAGATAATATGACTAATAACGATAGCACAAGATTTAATGAACTTTATTGCGCATTAACAGAAGCCGAAAAGGCAATGATGAAAAATATAACAATTAAATTGTTAAAGGTTAATTTTTTATTAAAAATAACAAATAAAGAAATGTATTCTTTCATCATTAATCATGATGAATTACTTTCACTATTTTTTGAATATATGAATTTTGATTTTAATATTAGGGAAGATAAAGAATTAGTATATATAAAATCAAATGATGATACTTTAATTAGTAATATATCAAAAAATGAAACCCTAGCTTTATTAGTATTAAGACTTATATATCAAAAAAATATTGATGAAGTATCTTTAGCAGATGATGTTGAAACTACTGTTGGTGAACTTCAAAATCAATTATTTTCATTTAATTTTGATCCTCAATCAACTGATAGAGTAAAAAGAAGTACATTACAAGAAATGTTAAAAACATTTAAGAAACATAACATTATTTATTATAAAGATGATTTGGGATTAGATAATACGACTATTACTATTTATCCTTCAATTGAAGTTGCGATGGATTTTAAAGAAATTAATGAAATATTAACACGTATTGAAATTTTAAAGGGTGGAGATGATATAGATGATTAGTTTAAGTAAAGTAGTATTAATAAATTGGATGTATTTTCAAAAAGCCACTCTTAACATTAAAGGTAATACTGCCCTTGTAGGAATTAATGGTACAGGTAAATCTACCTTAATAGATGCGATACAAATGTTGTTATTAGGTCAACAACAAGCTAAGTTTAATGCGAATGCGAACGCTGAAAAAAGAACTCTTGAATCTTATGTAAGAGGAGAGGTAAGGCTAGATGATAAGCCTTATTTAAGAAATGGTGATGTTATTACATACCTTGCGTTAGAAATAATTTCAAACGGGGTATCACATGTTTTTGGAATTAACGTTAATTATAGACAAACAATGTCAAAACTTGATGATCCTAAATATTTTTATGTTAAGGATTTAAGTTTATCTGAAGATTTATTTATAGATAACAATTATCCTAAATCATATGATATGTTTTCAAAAGAAATGAAATATAACCATGAATTTATTTCATTCCCAACTCTTTATTCATATAAATTAAAACTTAAAGATATTTTAGGTTTAAAAGATGAACTAGCATATTTTAAGTGTTTATCTAGAGCAGTAGGGCTTAAAAATATTACAGATTGTAATAAATTCATTAATGATTTTGTTTTAGATGCTAAACCAATTGATGTTTCTGCAATCAAGGATAATATAGATTTAATTGGTAAGGTTTCAAAAACAATTGAAAACGAAGAGAAAAAACTTAATGCGCTAACCGAAATTGTAGATAGAGGATTTAATGTAGAAAATTATAAAATGGATGTAGATAATACTTGCATTAAAATCGCTTTATCAAACATTAAATTAAATAAAGAGTATATTTCTAATTTAAATGAAGAAAATAATACCTCCAATTCTAAAATCGCGGATTTTAAGAATCAAAAAACAATTACCGAAAATGAACTACAAACACTTCAAAAAGAACATATTGAACTAGAGAAGGCACTAGAGAATATATCTCCTAATCTTCCACTTAAAAGAAAGGAATTAGAAAATAAAAAAGAAGAATATAATAATGTTCATTTAACACTTAATGCGTTTAACACTAAATGTAGAACAGAACGTGCTAATTTATCACAGCTACATAGATTTAAGAATAATAATTTTGATAAATTTTATGAATTTATTGATAAAGGTGAATATACAACTGAAACTGCTAAAAAAGAATTTAATGACTTTAGGAATTCTGCGGAGGAAAAAATAAATTCTTTAAATGAGGAATATATTGGTGTAAAAAATGAATTAAAAGATGTAAGAGATGATTTAGTTAAATTAGAAGAAATTATTGTGGGACTTAAAAGTAATCAAGTAAAATATAATGAAAAATATACTAGAATATTAGATTTCATAAGAATAGGGCTTAAAAATAAATTTAATTGTGATGTTGAAGTAAAATTCTTATGTGAATATTTAGATATTAAAGATGATTCATGGAGAAATGCTGTTGAAGGATATTTAGGAAATCAAAGATTTTATATTGTGGTTCCTAATGAATATTATAAAGAAGCGCTTAAACTTTATCATAGTAATGAAGATATATATCAAACAAGAATTATTAATGGAACAAGGCTTCCTGAATTAGATAGTGAAAAAGGTAGCCTAGCGGAATTTGTTGAGGCTTCGAATTCTATAGCCTTAAACTACGTAAGATATTTATTAAATAGAGTATATTGTGCAAAAGATATTTATGAATTAGATAAGTATGATATATCTATTACAAAAGATTGTATGTTATATCAAAACTATTCTGTAGGACGTATTAATCCAAGAAATTATAAAGAACAATATATAGGACGTTTGGGAATTAAAAATCAATTAGAATATCGATTGTCTCAAAAAGAAGAACTAGAAAATAAAGCACTAGCCATAAAAGCTAAATATCAAAGATTAGGGGAAGATATAAGGGTTATTGATGGTGAAAGAATTTTTGCCAAAAATATAATTGAAGATAATAAATATTTCCAAAGTATTGATTTAGATTATAAATTATTTGATGAAGTCAATAATCTTGCTGAATCAATTAAGTTCTTTGAACAAAAGCCTGAGTACATTGAAACTTGTGCTAAAATAAGCGAAGTTCAAGCTAAAATAGAAACTAAAAAAGAAAAAAATAAAGAAATAGATA
>CAVCDW010000079.1:0-13471 GCA_963601055.1 Elusimicrobiaceae bacterium | reverse complement strand
AAAAGAGTTGGATCAAATAAAACTGGATATTGGGAAGTTTTAAAATAAAGTTCGTCTCCACTTTATATAGGTCCACCATATTGAAAGCATAGGTTTGATTCAGTAAAAATGCTGTTTAAACCTTTTTTCGTACTTAAAATAGCATTATTTGTGGCGTTTTTAGCTTTTAAAAGTGTTTGGTCTAATATTTTAAAAATTTTTGTATCATTTCATAGAGTTTGTTTTCTTTTTATAATTAGCTAGAAAATAAAAGGTGTCGGCAAGAAAACGAAAACTAAAATAACTATAAATCTTTATAATTATAAGGACAGAAAAATTGAATTACTTTTTAAGAATGTCGGTGTAAATGTCGGTATAAATGTCGTTATAAATCTTAATGCAATGGAAAGAAAAATTATAGAATTAATTCTAAATGATCCTACTTTAACAGCAAAAAAATTATCAATTGAAATTAATAAAACAAAAAGAACTGCTGAAAGATATTTGAAATCATTACAAGAAAAAGGATATATCGAAAGAAGTAGCTCAAATAAAAATGGTTATTGGAAAGTTTTAAAATAACAATAATTAAAGTGAACCCCTAAAGTTGGACTTTAAGGGTTCAACTTATTATTTGACGTGTGAAGAACAACAAAAACTCTCAAAATAAGAATTTAAAGAATACGCTGGATTAATGTCGCAAATTGAAGAAGGCGAATACTATGGAGTAGATGAATAAATAATTGATAATTGCATTTTACCAATAATAGAGGTAATCAGTTTAATTTTATAGGTAGCATTTGGAAAAGCAATTTATAAAGATACGTGTGAGTGTTTGATTATCATATTTAAATTTTATATATAAAGTAAAAAAAGGAGAGTATAACCAATGAAAAATAAAATGTCTATATTTTCATTATTAACTACATGTGTTGGATCTTGCTTGTTAGCAATCTTAATTGGCTTAAGCGATGAATTATATAATGATGTTTCAAATTTTTTTAGCATGCCTTTATATTATCAAATTTTAGTCTATGTATCGGTTTCTATATTGGTATTAGGGCTAATATTAAGTTTTATTTTTAAAAATGAGGATAATACTAAAGCAAAAGAAGCATACATAGAAGCCTCCAGTGTTTTTCTAGGTATTATATTTATGTTTACAGCACTCGTAAGAAATGAATCAAAAACTAAAGAAATTATAATTTATATAGGTCTTATATTATTTATGACAGGACTTTCAGCTTTACTATCAACTGCAATTGGCTTTTTTAGAAAAAGTAAACTAAAGAAATCAAAATGATATTCATTTTTAATCATTTTGATTATAAAGAAGCATAGTAAATATATAGCAGATATTGATGGATTAAATAATGATAATGGATAGATTATATTGTGATAAAAGAATTAAATCAAAATTTTATTTTGATCGAAACACAAAACACATCAAGTGAATTTTATTCTACAAAATAAAATTATATAATTTATAATGTTCACAAGCGCTAAGAATAAAGACTTAGAGTTTTTTTATAATAAAATAACTTGTATTTTCGAAAAAATTTGCAATCGCATTGCAGAATATCAGAAGTGTAATTGATTTTTTCTTATTAATATGTAAAAGGTAGAAATACTATCAATATCACAGCAGATAAAATATCTGTCATAAGCGATGGAACATTTATTTTAACAATTAGTTCAATATAAATAAATACAAAGTATCACATGAATTATGATGGGATATTTTTTTAATTTTTATTTATAGATATTTATATTAGTTTATGATAATTTATTGTATAATCTACACAGAATAAGAGGTAATAGGTATGAACTTAGAAGAACAAAAAGAAAAAATATTAAGTGGAGAAATGTATGATGATTTAACTTGTGAACTTGTTAAGACTCGTGAACAAACAGTTATTAAAACAAATGAATATAACGCAAGTTTTGGAAAATCTATGGAAGAGAGAATGAATATACTTAAAACTTTCTTAAAATCAATTGGAAATAATGTTCATTTTGAACCAGGGTTTAGATGTGAATTTGGGTTTGGTATTATAATTGGAAATAATTTTTATGCTAATTTTGATTGCATAATGCTTGATGGTGGTGGAATTGAAATAGGTGATAATGTACTAATAGGACCAAGAGTAGGAATTTATACATCAAATCATGCAATAGATTATAAAGAAAGAATAAATGGTGGCTGTAAGGCTAAAAAAGTAAAAATAGGAAATAATGTATGGATTGGTGGAGGAGTGAATATTAATCAAGGTGTAACGATTGGTGATAATTCAATTATAGGATCTGGAAGTGTTGTCACAAAAGATATACCATCAAATGTTGTTGCGGCTGGAAATCCATGCAAGGTCATAAGAAAAATAACAGAAGAAGATAAGACTGGATATAATCCATATCATTAATAATTAGTAGTGTTTGGTTTTAATAAATACAACAATATGAATGACCTAAAGTAGGCAATCAAGTTTAAATTGTGGTAAAATAATAAGAAAAGAGCGTGATACCATGTCTAATTTTTTAAATAAAAATAATGATGCTTTTAAAAAAGATTTGAGATCTGAAATATTTATAGATAAAAGTTTGTTGATTAAAGAAATTAATAAAAAACTCGGGACAAACTCTTCGTTTATGTGTGTTACGCGTCCTCGTAGATTTGGAAAAACTATGGCATTATCTATGCTTAATGCATATTATTCCAAAGGCTCACATTCAAAAGAATTATTTGATAAGTTAAAAATATGTAGCGAAAATTCTTATTTAGAAAATCTAAATAAACACAATGTTTTATGGATTGATATGGCATCTGTATATACAGATATTGATGATAAAAACACATTTGTTAAAGAACTTTCTCATGAAATAATTCAAGATTTGAAAGAAGAATATTCTAAAGTATTAACCGAAAATGAAAATACTATAAGAAAATGCTTTAATAAAATAAATTCATGCCTTAACGAAAGATTTATTTTTCTAATAGATGAATGGGATGTTATCTATAGAGAACTAGTGCGCTTATTTTAAGTTTGATTTTAATTGGACTTATATTTATAACAATTGGAGTATTAGTATCTGTTATTAATAGTAAGTACACATTTAAAGAAAGATTATTTTTAATAATATCATATTTGCCTAAAGCGACTGTGCAAGCATCTATTGGTGCCATCGCATTAAGCGATGGTTTAGATTGTGGTGCTATAGTTTTGACTGCAGCAGTAGTATCTATTATCATTACTGCACCAATTGGAGCTATTTTAGTTGACACATTAAGTAAAAAGTTGTTAAAACAAGATGAATTATATTAACTTATATTATAAAAAAATGATGATTAATATAATCATCATTTATAATTTAGGCAAATAAGCAATTTATAATAACATCACCTCTACAATAAAGCGATCCACCATGTCCGTGCTCATTTGTTATACCATTACTTGTAAAATATAGGGTATTCTTTATATCTAATGCTATAAGTTTTGAAATTTCATCATCATTTAATCCTTTATTTTGATAAAATCTAACTATTTTTTCATATATTTAAATTTAGAGAATCAATTTGCTTAATTACATTAGAAGAAGAAACGCTTGATGAGAATCTTTGTGGGCTTAACCATACGACATTTGTATCATCTGCAGTTAATGGTGTTAGATTGTTTAAATTAAAACTTGAACTTGATGAAGTTCCGAAAGGAATTATTGTTTTATTTGAAAAATCGTTATCTATAACAAAATTTTCAATAACCCAACTTAATTGTTGCCACCAAACAGGAGCACCTAAGAAAATATATTCAGCTTTTTCAAATTCATCGAAATGTGTGGTATTAAGTGCTACATTAACTCTTTCGCCATTTTGGGTTATAAGGTGTTCTTGTACGACACGGGAATTACGATTAGAATAATTTAAATCAGCTGTTGTATACGGAGTTTGTGGTTCTAGTTCATAAATTGGCGCATTTAAATGATTAGAAATAGTTTCAGCTACTTTTTTTGTGTGGTTTGTGGCACTAAAATAAATAACTAAAGCATTTGAATTTGTTGTATCTGAAGGTGTTGTACTAGAATTTGAATTTTGATTATTTTTTGTTGAACAGCTAGTTAAACCAAGTATAACTGTTATAAAAATTAATAATATTATTTTCTTCATTATTATCACCTACTATCTAGAACTAAATTATATGCCCAATCTTTTATTTGGTCTGAAGAGTCTGAAACATTACTACCTCTTATTGATAGCGCATCTTTTTGTCTAAAAATAGCACCATTAAGCAAAGAGGAAAGTGTAGTAAGGCTTGAAGCTCCGTTTGAAGAACCATTATGCGTAAAGAAAGGGATTACTGTTTTACTAGTGAAATCATATTCACTAACAAACGTTGCGACAGGGCGAGGTAGATCATACCACCATATTGGAAATCCAATAAGCACTGTATCATATGAACTAAAAATAGTCTTATCGATATGAGTAGAAATCTCAGGAAATGATTTAGAGTTTACCTCATTTTGAGCTCGGTCATATAAATTATCTTTAGTATAAGGTTCGCTTACAACTATTCTAAATAAATCACCATTGATGGTTTCAGCAATAGTTCTTGCAAGACTTTGAGTATTTCCTGAATAAGAAAAATACGCAACTAGAACATTACTATCGCCTGTAACATCAGGTTCAGGATTGTTATCAATACCCGCGTTTGATCTACAAGAAGATAGTGATAATAATGAAAATATTAATAGTATAAATTTAAATATGTTTTTCATTTTTATTCCTCCTTGATATAAAAGATTTAATATTAAACGTTAATAGACTTATAGACAATGCACTAATTAGTTTATTGTATATAAAAATAAATAATGATGCGTTATTATGATTTTTAAAATTTGTTAAAAAGAAAGCTTCTTCATATATCCTATCTATACAAATCATAATATATAAACCGCATATAATAATTATCACATCAATTATTTTGAATAATAAATATGGTTTATATCTATATAATATTTGATTTAAATGAAATCCTAAATGAATACAAGTGAGTATAAATAACCACATAGATGAAACCATATGAAGATTTCGTCCAATAGATTTGCTTGAATTAAATAAAGATTTGAATAAATGTCCGGATATCATTAAACTACTTATCATAGTTATTATTAATGAAATTAATATTAGTAGATTTATTATAATTAGAATAATTTTCTTGTTACTTTTTCCTCTAAATATTAATCTATACCATTTATAATTTAATGCGTTATGGATTATAAATAATAAAAATAAAATTATTCCTAATATTTCATGCAGCATGGCATTTGTTTTGTATTTACACATTAATATTATAAGAATTGATAACATTAAAATATCTAAAGAAATTTTTAAATTCTTTAATATTTTGTTCATTTATTTTTTATTACGTCGTTCAATAATTAGTTTAGAAAACCATTCAATAATTGCTGGATCTTGATGAGAGAAGAATGATGATTCTTTTTTATCTAATGTCTCAATAAGACTAATGTCATCGTTATCTAATTCGAATGAAAAAATATCATAGTTTTCTTTGATTCTGTTTTCATGCGTTGATTTAGCAAGAGATACTATACCTCTTTGGTATAACCAACGAAGAATAATTTGAGCAACACTTTTAGAATGTTTCTTTGCGATACTTAGTAAAACTTCGTTTTTAAACATGTTGTTTCTTCCTTCAGCGAAAGGAGCCCATGCTTCTATTACAACACCATATTTATTAGCCCATTCTAAGGCTTCTTTTTGTTGATTGAATACATTTACCTCAATTTGATTTACCATTGGTTTGATATTTGCGAAGTTGCATATATCAACTAATCTATCAGGATAAAAATTTGAAACACCGATAGCTTTAGCCTTTCCTTCTTTGTATAACTTTTCTAAGTCTCTATAAGCACCATAAACATCAGATATTGGCTGATGAAGAAGAAGTAAGTCTACATAATCAGTCTTAAGTTTATTTAATGATTCTATAACGGATGCATATGTTTTACCTTCACCATAGTTATCAATCCAAACTTTTGTTGTAATAAAAATTTCTTTTCTGTCTATTCCAGATTCTATAATTGCATCTCCTACCTCAGCTTCATTAAAATATGATTGAGCGGTATCTATATGTCTATACCCAGCCTTTAATGCCTTAAGTACACTATCCTTACAATCTTCTTTTGAAATTAAATAAACGCCAAAACCATTGGCTGGTATTAAAGTGTTGTTATATAATTTGAATGAATTCATTTATTTTTCCTCCTTAATAAATTTAATATGTTCTTCTATACTTTTGTTTAACAATCCATTTTTAATATTTAAATTAGGATTTATTTCTTTTAAGTCATTAAAACTATTTTCTATATAGTTAGGATCGTTTGTGTAACTATTCGCAAAAATATTAATTTCGCCTTTATAACCTTCAAGATTATATTTTACAAATGTTGCGATAGGACGTGGTATTGTATACCACCAAATAGGAAAGAAGAGTAATATTTTGTCGTAAGATGAAATAGTTAAGTTTAAGTCTTTAATTTCGGGAAAAGTTTTATTTTCCCATTCATCCTTAGCTTCTTCGTATGCACATTTAGCATAGTCTTTTGAATATGGGAACTTTCTTTCAATTCTTACAACATCATAGTTTAGGTCTTTATTTATATCTTCAACTATTTTTTTTGTGTTGTTTGACCAACTAAAATATGTAATTAATGTTTTCATTGTATCTACCTCCACTTGCATTTTAACATTTAAGATAAAGAGTTGTTTATATAATCTAAGTAATGTGCTATACTTAAAACGTATAGTGGAGGTATAAAGATGATTGATAATTATTTACTAGAATATTTGATTGCGTTTAATGAAGAAGGATCACTTTTAAAAGCTAGTTCAAAACTACATATTACACAACCTACTCTTTCAAGAGGTATGCAAAAATTAGAAGATGAGTTAGACCTTAAGATCTTTGATAGAAATGGTAATAAAATTTCTTTAAATGAAAACGGAAAAATTTTAATGGATTATATAAAAGATATAGTAGCCTTAAATAATATTCTTGAAAACAAAGCTAAGGAATTGAAAGAAAAAGAATTACAAATTCATATATCAATGACAGCCCCTGGAATTATGTTTTATTATTCGTATTTCTTTTTTAATAATTTAAAAAAATATACAAGTAAGATAACTGATATAAAGTCATGTATAAAAGAAGTAAAAGAAGGCTTAATTGATGTAGCGTTCATTAATGAAAAAATAGAAGATGAAGAATTGATTTGTGAAAGAATAGTTGATGAAGAATTATATGTATGTCTTTCTAAAGAACATTTCCTTTCGAGTAAAAAAGAAGTTAGTTACAAGGAATTAGATGGACAATCATTTTTACTAGGGACAAATTTAGGTATTTGGGATGATATAGTAAAAAGAAGACTTTCTAAATCTAAATTCATTGTTTTAGAAAGAGAAAGTCTAGATGAAGTTTCAAAATATTCTTCTATTCCTAGTTTTGTAACAAATTTAAGTATGACACTTGTTGATCGTGAAAGTAAGGTTAGAATACCGATTGTAGATGATGAAACAAAGGTTACTTTTTATGTTGTTTATAGACCTGCTAAAAAGAAAATATTTGATTTTATAAAACTTGCTAGATGAATTTGGTATAGTGTAAGAGCTTGAATTAATATCCTCTAGACATCTAGAGGTTTTTATTTGACTTGACATATACCCCTAGTAGGTATATAATTCGATTAGAATACTGGTAGGAGGTATTTTATGGTTTATAAAATTTTAATTGATGGCATGAAATGTGCTAATTGTAGAAAACATATAGAAGATGTTATTAAATCATTTGATGGAGTTTTAAGCGTTGAAGTGTCCCTTGATAATAATGAGGCTATTATTTGTGGTGATGACATTGATTTGGATTTAATAAAATCTAGAATTGAAGAAGGTGGTAAGTATAAAGTGCTTAGTGAAGAAGAGCGTTATAAACTTAAACCACGTGATGAAGATTCTAAAAAGAAACTTCTAAACCGCATGAAAAGAATGATTGGTCAACTAAATGGTATCATGAAAATGATTGAAGAAGATAGATATTGTGATGATGTTTTAATTCAATTATCAGCTGTTGATAAATCGATTAAATCATTAGCTAATCAAATACTTGATGAGCATTTACATTCGTGTGTAGTAGATAATATAAAAAATGGGAATGAAGAAGCTATTGATGAAATTATTGATTTGTTTAGGAGGTTCCAATAATGAAAAAGAAATTTGACATTAAAGGTATGACTTGCGCATCTTGTCAGGCTCACGTATTTAATGCGGTTTCTAAACTAGATGGCGTTTCAAATGTTAATGTTAATTTATTAAAAAACAGCCTTGAACTTGATTGCAATAACAATATTTCAGATACAGATATTGTAAATGTGGTTAATAATGCCGGGTATAAGGCAATACCTGTTGGTGAAAAAAATATAAAAGTAGAAGAGAAGGATTATAAACTTGTAAAACTTGTATTCGCACTTATTGATATGTTTGTTATAATGTATTTTTCTATGGGGCATATGGAATGGGGATGGCCTGCTCCTAAAGCATTTAATATGCATAAAAATCCAATGGGATTTTCACTTATACAGTTTATTTTAGTTATTCCGGTAGTTTTTATTTATAAAGATTATTTTATAAACGGGTTTAAAAGACTATTTAAATTAACTCCTAATATGGAAACACTTATAGCACTTGGTTCTAGTGTTGCGATTGTTTATGGTATATATTCATTATTTATGATTTCCTTAGGGCATAAAGAATACCATATGTATTTATATTTTGAAGCTGCAGTTATGATTTTAACTTTAGTTTCATTAGGTAAATATTTAGAAGGGTTAAGTAAAAAGAAGACTACTAAAGCAATTGAGCATTTAATGGATTTAGCACCTAAGAATGCTATTGTTTTAGAAAATGGTAAGGAAATCATAAAAAACGCATCTGAGCTTAAGATAGATGATATAATTATCGCAAAAACAGGTGATTTAATAGCATGTGATGGCGTGATTATTGAAGGTAGTGCTTCAATTGATGAATCAAACATAACAGGAGAATCAATGCCTATACTTAAAGAAAAAGATGCTAAAGTTTATTCATCTTGTATTATAAAAAGTGGCTATATTAAGATTAAAGCTTTAAAGGTTGGAGAAGACACGTCAATCTCTAATATCATTAAACTTGTTGATGAGGCTTCAAATTCAAAAGCCCCTATATCAAAACTTGCGGATAAAATATCTGGTGTGTTTGTGCCAGTAATAATATTAATTGCGATTTTAACTTTTATTATTAATATTTTATATAGTAAAGATTTTGAATTAAGTCTAAATTTTGCGATAACAGTTTTAGTTATTGCGTGTCCATGTGCATTAGGACTTGCGACTCCGGTTGCTATAATGGTTGGTACAGGTAAGGGAGCTTCTAATGGACTTTTAATTAAGAATGCAGAAATCCTTGAAGCAGCTCACAATATAAAAACTGTAGTGTTTGATAAAACAGGAACAATAACTAATGGTCAACCATTAGTAACTGATTTTGAAAATTATGGTAATGATAAAGTTCTTTCATATTTATATTCCCTAGAAAATATGAGTGAGCACCCACTAGCTAGCGCAATTATTGAATATAGTAAAAATAAGACATCACTTTATAATGTAGAAAAGTTCAACCAAATTAAAGGAGAAGGTCTTGAAGGCGTAATTAATGGTAAGAAATATTGTGTAGGTAATCTTAAAATGATGAAAAGATTAAATGCGTTAAATAATGAGATTAAGGAACTATTTGAAAGGCTTGCAGATATGGGTAAAACCCCACTTGCAATTTCGGAAGATAGTAAAATAATTGGTTATGTAGCACTTAAGGATGAAATAAAGGCTACATCAAAACTTGCGATTTCAGCGTTAAAAAAGAATCATATTAAGGTAGTAATGCTTACAGGAGATAATAAAAATACTGCAGATAAAATTGCGTCTGAAGTAGGAGTTGCAGATGTTTATTCTGAGGTTTTACCTGAAGATAAATTAAGAATAATTAATGAATTAAAAGAAAAGAATAATGGCCTTGTTGCGATGGTAGGTGACGGAGTTAATGATGCGCCAGCACTTGCGACGGCCGATTTAGGTATTGCAATAGGAGCAGGTTCTGATATTGCGTTAGAAACTGCTGATATTGTTTTACTAAGAAATGATTTAATGGATGTTAATAATGCTATAAAACTTAGTAAAAGAGTATTAATAACAATAAAATTATGCTTATTTTGGGCATTCTTTTATAATGTTATTTGTGTCGCGCTTTCAACAGGATTTGTGTATTATTTAACTGATGGTGCATTTAAAATGACACCTATGATAGGATCTTTGGCGATGAGTATTTCAAGCGTATCAGTGGTGTTAAGTGCTCTTACAATTAATTTCTTTAAGCCATATCATCAAGAAGAAATTAATGATATAACAAATGATAAAAAGGAGGATTTGAAAATGGAAATAAAATTAAGTGTTTCAGGAATGATGTGTGCACATTGTAAGGCTCACGTAGAGGAAGCTTCTAAGAGTGTTAAAAATGTATTAAGTGCAGAAGCTTCACTAGAAAATAAAGAAGTAGTTATAACATATCATGATGAAGTGTCTATAGATGATATAAAGACAGCTATTAGAAAAGCAGGATATGAAGTAAAATAAATTTAAGAAAAAATAAATCCAGTAGAAACACTACTGGGTTTTTTCTTAACATTCAAAATGTTCTTTTTTAATTCTATTAAGGGCTGCTAAAACTTCATAATCTGGTTCTAAATCATCTAAAGAAATATTGTATGTGTTAATGTAATCCTCTTCATCAAGACGTATTTTACGAAATATTTGTGAAAATTCAGAACAAATTATCTTATTTGCTAAATCTACATTGATAGGTTCAAAAAAGTCACCAAAACATTTATTGTCAAAATTCCATGGTAAATAGAAAGCTCTCATTTCATCATTTGTAGTTCTTTTAGGATCAATATCACCAGATAGTAAAGAATCTAGTGTTGATCTTTCGTCTTCCCATATTCCTTGACCTTTAGCATCAAGTAAAATAAATGTTTTTCTTGAATCATATTCAACAATATCTAGAATTTCACAAACAAAGTCATAACCTGCACCAAGGTCATAACTGAATTTAAATTTATCTGGTAAAGACGAAAGATTATAGTTGCCTAAATATTTATAAGTTTTTATGCCACGATCATTCATAAATGGTGCCATAACGTATTTAGAATCTTCTGCCTCAAATAGGTAACAATGACATAACTGTGATCTTAATATATAAGCACAAAATGTTGATAATTTAAATAAATCAATTGTACTTTTTACAAGGAATGTTCGATAGAATTGTTCAGGATAATCTTCGTATGCGATTTTAATTTTTGCGAATTTCATATATTTACTTCACCTCATACCTAAATTTTATCATATTATTCTTTATTAGTATATTTTTTTGTAAAAACATATATGAATAGCGTATATATGGTATAATTAATTAAAGGGATGTGATATTATGCCAAAAGCAATCAAAAAATTTAAAGAAAACATGCAAAATAATAGAAATCAAATTGAAGAAGGGTTAAGGCTTTATGATGAAGTAAAAGAATTAACTACAAAGTTTTTAAAAGAAAACGAAGAAATGTACAAAAGAGCTGAGAAAAACGCTAAAAAGTTTATTGATGTTAGAGAAATAGAGAATATCTTAATGGCTAATTACATAAATTGTTGTGATAACATTAATGGCACAATGATTTTTAACGAAAATAAATATAAAGAATATATTGATAAATTCGTTATGTACTTATCGTTTGATGTAAAGGAAAGTGAAACATATCAAAAACTATATGAAAAGAATAGTGGTTTAGATGAATTAGGACTTAATGTATATGATAGATATTATTATGACAAATTAGAACCATATTTTGATAACATATATAAATTATTACCAAAAATTGAAAAATTAAATTATGATATGTTTACTAAAAATATTAAGCTTAGTAGTTTAGATTTTTATTTAAAAACATATTCCATTCATTTTGACCAAGGATTCTTTGAAAATTTAACTAATAAAAAAAATCATTATTATTTTGATTCTCATTTTAAAAATTATGATGATGTTAAGCATTTAAAAAGAGAAGTTTATTTTAATATGATAGCGCAATACATATTCAGTGATGATCTAAAAAAAGATGGTCTTATGCATGCGCCTGTAGATCCTGACACTGGGGAGATGTTTCTTACAAATTTTGATAGTAGTGCCTTAGATTCATATCTAGAATATATGAATGATCCGAGTGTCTATAAAGTAGAATTTGATAAAGATTTATATAGATTATTAGATAATGATGCACAAGGGACTACGATTTCTCCAAAAATTGAAACGAAGTTATCATTATTTAGTTTTAATAATAATCATAATTTCCAATTTATACATAGTTATGACAACATATTTATTGATGGTAAAAAAATAACTACACTTTCAGATGAACCATATGAAATGTGGAAGATTTTGTCTAAAAAAATTCTAGAGGGAAATCATTCTGTAGAAATTGTTGATATTCATGAATATGATTCTAAAATTAAAACAGAAATTATACCTGTTAAATTTAAGCATAATAATAGTGAATATAATAAGGTCCATTATTCATGGTTTCAACGTCTCTTAAACTTTGTAGGTATTATGCATAACATAAGAGATGTTAGTGAAATAGAAAATAATAATTTCATAGAACAACAAAGAAATAGTGCAGATAGACATAAGATGATAAATGAAACTATTCTAGAGGATCTTAAAAATTATAATGAAAAAGCTACAAGACTAGGAAAACCTATCCTTGGATATGAGTGTTCTAATAAGGAATTAAATATATACAATAAAGAAGCTGTTGATGTAGTTGAAGTTAATCAAAAGATTGAAGATGTAAAAGAAGATATAAATATTGAAATTAAAACTGATAAGGTTATAACAAAGTAGTAAGTATGGATAATAGTTTATTTAGCGTTTCATATAACGCAAAATATAAAGATTTAATAAGAACAAGATTTAAAACGTACATATTTTCAATGACGTTTGCGGTATTAGTATTTATATCCGCAATAATATTTATATCTTTAAGTCTTTTTAAAACATCTTTTCGTGAAGAAAAAATAATAAAAATTGTCTCCTTAACGATAATAATTTTAGTATTTATTTTGGCTGGCACATTAAGTACTCTAAGATATAATAAGATTGTACCATCGCTTATTAATATTAGTGTTTTTAAAAGGGATGATAAATATATATTAGATTTTAAATCTATTATGTATAATTTTAATTTAAATATTTTAAATATCGATGAGACTAAAAATTATTTTATGTTTTTTCTAGATCAAAATATTAAAATTTATGTACCAAAAAGAGCAATGAGTTCGAAAGCATTAGAAG
>CAVCDW010000078.1:0-15053 GCA_963601055.1 Elusimicrobiaceae bacterium | reverse complement strand
TTCTTATACTATAATATTAAATGTACGCTTTAAAGCAAAGGAGATTTTTATGGAAAAACTTAAAGGTGCCTGTATACTTGGGCAATCTGGTGGTCCTACATCCGTAATTAATGCGAGTGCTGCCGGAGTATTTATTGAAGCTTTAAAAAATGATTGCATTACTAATGTTTATGGAGCAAAAAATGGAATCAAAGGTATTTTAGAAGAAAGATTTTATGATATTTCTAAAGAAGATTTAGCTGAATTAGAATTACTTAAAACAACACCTTCTTCATCTATTGGTTCTGTTAGATATAAATTAAAAAATGCTTCTGATGATCCAACTGATTATAATAGACTTTTAGAAGTATTTAAGAAGTACAATATTCGTTTCTTCTTCTACAATGGAGGAAATGATTCAATGGATACATGTAATAAAGTATCTAAATTTATGAAACAAAGTGGATGGGATATTAAATGTATTGGTATTCCTAAAACTATCGATAACGACCTTGCTGGAACTGATCACTGTCCTGGTTATGCTTCTGCCGCAAAATATGTCGCAACTACTTTTATGGAGTTAAGACAAGACGCAGTAGTTTATGATACACCTATGATGGCTGTAGTTGAAGTTATGGGAAGAAATGCTGGATGGCTTACTGCTGCTGCTGAACTTGCAAGATATAAAGGTCATGGGCCAGATTTAATTTACCTTCCTGAAGTAGAATTTGATTTTAACAAATTCTTAAACGATGTTCAAAAAGTATACGCTAAGAATAACAAAGTTATAATTGCTGTTTCTGAAGGAATTAAAACAAAAGAAGGAAAATACGTACCTGAATTATTCTCAAGTCTTGAGAAAGATTCATTCGGACATGCTCAACTTGGTGGAACTGCTCAAGTTTTAGCTCAAAAATTAAAAGAATACTTTGGAATCAAGGTAAGAGCTATCGAATTCAGCCTACTTCAACGTTGTGCACAACACCTTGCATCTAAAACTGATGTAATGGAAGCTTACAATGCAGGTGCAGAAGCTGTAAAGGCTGCTACTTCTGGAATCACAGATAAAATGGTTGCGTTCGAAAGAGAATATGTAGATGGTAAATATACTTGTAAATATGTATTAGTAGATCTTGATGTTGCTGCTAATGCTGAAAAGACAGTACCACTTGATTGGATTAATGAAGAAAAGACTGGATTAAATCAAAAATTTGTTGATTACGCCCTACCATTAATTCAAGGTGATATGAAAGCACCTCTAGAAGACGGACTTCCTAGATTTGCTAATTTGAAAAAAGTTCTTGTTGAAAGAAACGACTAATATAAAAGGATTAGGTTTAGCCTAATCCTTTTTCTTTACTTATTCAAAGTTTTATCTTTTTCTTTATTTATTGTATTATCCTTAATCTTAAAGTCTAGATTATCATTTAAATCAGTTTTAATACTATTTTTTGTAACCGCAATATAATTATTATCAAATTCTTTTAATTGATTATTAAAATATTTTGATTCATTATAAATCTTCTCATAATCATATCTCTTACCGTTATGGTTAATAACTTTTGTTTTATTATTTAAGAATTTCTTTATAGTTTTCTTATCAATACCAAATTCTTCTTTTAAAGTGTTATATATCTTATCACATCTATGGTTATATTCTTTTACACTTTTAGAAAACAATCTTTTAAATATATTATATGAATAAAATATTTTATTTTGAGTAAGGTATAATTCTCTTACATTTAACAATGTATTAATCTTAATTTGTTCCTTATTCTCTTCTTTTGCATTCTTTAATAAATCTCTAGCATTATTTAGTACATTAGTTGCACTTTCATCACAAAGATTAGAAATTGATAATGCTCTATCATTACTAAATTTATCAATTATAGCTTTATGATTATTAATATGAATTACTTCATCTATTTCTATATCAATTTCAGGTTTGAAATTATTTACAAATAAATCCTTAATTTCATCTTTATCTAACCCTGCAAAAGGTTTTGGTTTATATTGATCAGGAGTACCACCTTTTATTTCAAAATGATACGCAAGCATTTCTTGCATATATTTGTCAAAATCTTCCATAGTATATCCTATAGATTTTACTTTATCTTTCTCTTCTTTAAAATAAGAAGACCCATTAGATTTTATAAGTGTTAAAAGCTCTTTTAAATTCTTAAGATATAATTCTTTATAAGCTTCATCGTTTACTCTGTTTGCACTTCTTCCGAAATTAACACACGAAATAAAATCACTCTTTTTAACAAACAATATATCATCTAATTTATTATAATCATTGTTGATTTCAAAAGGACTGAATAAAGCTGTTTTATCACTTATAATCTTCTCCCTCTTTTCGGCTTGTAAAATTCTTAATCTTTGAATCTCATCTAATTCTGGAGAAATTTCCTCAATCAAATTAGTATCTTTATTTACTGTAAGACCAATATTTACTCTGTCGTCTAGTATATATTTTAAATATACCTTAAATTCTTCAGGATACAAATCTTGAACAGCCTTAAGTTGTCTATCGAAGCTTGTATCTATTCTAAAAATAGGTTCATATTTAGTTTCTCCAGCATGTTCTGTTTTTTCTACATGTGAGAAAAAGTCAAATAGTATTTCTTTATCATTTTCAAATTCTTGTAATTCTTCGTTTTGCATAAATCCACCTTTTATACCCTTCTATACTATTTTATCATTTATAACATTTATACGCAAATTAAGAAAAAGAAGAACTACTAGTTCTTCTTTAGAAATATAAGCAAATTGTAATTTGTTAAGGCTATAATGAATATGGACAATTTGGATGCAGTTAAAATGCCAATTATTGCCTCTACTGTGATAATTTTAGATAATATTTATGTTTTTTATTATAAATTGTGTATTCCCTCTTGCTTTATCTTCTTTTAAATAACCAGTCATGGAATATAATTTATCTGTTTTTAAAAAACTCACAAGAGATGAAAACGCCGATGGAAATATCACAAATGATATTTCATTTAGACCATCACTAACATGTCCTACTGCCATCATTTCATTATTTTTTGTTAATAATTCTTTAATATCTGTAAATGCCGCAATCACATTTGATGTTTTATTGTATTCAAGCATAGAAATATATTTAGCATTACATTTTTTTATCATTCTATCAACATCGTTATAGATATTATATTTTAAATTAAATCCTAAATATTCTTTTTCTTTTAGCCTAAGAGTGTATTCATCTAATTCATCTAGTGAAAGAATTCTATCTTCTAAGAAATTTTCAATTAAAATCGAATTTCCACTAACATCATCTATCATTCTTTTTTTAGTTTCACTAAATTCATCGAATGCTGAAGAATAAATTAGGGCTTCAAGTGTTGATTCAGAAAGTTTTATTCTTTCTTTAAAATCATTAAAGTCTTTAAATAATCCATTTTCTCTTTCATTCACTATAAGACTTGATATTTGATAACTTATACCCTTTATAGCACTAAAGGGCATATAAATATTATTTCCTTCCATTTGATATTCAAGCCCTGCTTTATTTACATAAGGTGGCATAACTTTCAAATTACATCTTCTAGCATATTGAATATAAGCCTCAGTAGTTTTAGCAGATCCTATTGTGTTATTTAATATTTTTGAGACAAATATTTGTGGATAATTAGCCTTAAAATAAGCCATTGTATAAGATAATATAGCGTATGCTACAGAATGGGATTTATTAAATCCATAATTCGCAAACTTTACAATATCATCATATATTTTATTTGATACTTCTTTTGTGTATCCTTTGTTTATTGAATGGCTTATAAACTTATTTCTTTCTTCAATTAAAACTTCTTCTTTTTTCTTAGAAACTGCTCTTCTTAAAATATCAGCTTCACCAAGTGTATATCCTGCAATTTTTTGAGCAATTAGCATAATTTGTTCCTGATAGACAATAATACCATATGTTTCTTCAAGAATTGGTTTTAAATCAGGGTGAATATACGAGAATTTCTTCCCATGCTTTCTATCAATAAATTCTGAAATATATTCCATAGGACCTGGTCTATAAATCGCAAGTACTGCTACAATATCCTCTATCCTATTAGGTTTAAGTCTCATAATTGTTCTTGTAATACCACTAGATTCTAGTTGGAATATACCAAGAGTTTCTCCTCTTGTTAAAAGATCATATGTCTTTTTATCATTAAGAGGTATTTTACTATATATATTTATTGCGTTAAATCCATCTATTTCTTTTATGATATTTGAGACTATTGTAAGATTTTTTAATCCTAAAAAATCCATTTTAAGAAGTCCCATTTTTTCAAGATCTGAGGCCTCTAATTGTGATTGCATAACGCCTTTTAGACCTTTTTGTAATGGAATTTCAGCAAATAAATCGGCATCTGATATTATAATACCCGCCGCATGTGTTGATACATTTCGTGGTAATCCTTCTATTCTTTTAGCGATATAGCACAAAGTTTTAATATCATCATCAGATATTTGGTTTTCTAATTCAGACAAAACATCCATAATATTTTGTGATGAATAAAGACCATCATATTTTTCTTCTAACCTTTGAAATATCATATAAGAAACATTTAATATTCTTGATTCTTGAATTTGTAAAACTTTACCTAAATCTCTAATTGCAGACTTTATTTTAAAAGTATCAAAAGCCGAAATATAACATACATGATTTTCTCCGTAAAGAGTGTAAACGTGTCTTATTACATCTTCACGTCTATTGTCTGGAATATCTGTATCAATATCGGGCATAGATATACGTTCTGGATTTAAAAAACGTTCGAATAATAGATTATATTTAATAGGATCTACTGCAGTAATTCCTATTGAATACGCAACTAAAGAACCAGCTCCAGATCCTCTTCCTGGACCTATTAAGATATTATTATTTTTAGCATATTTAATAAAATCCCAAACAATTAAAAAATAATCGTTATAGCCCATTTTATCAATTATACTTAATTCATAATTTAATCTTTTTAAATATATATTTTTATCTCCATTATAATCTTTTAATCTCTTATATAGACCTGCTGTAGAAAGTTCTCTTAAATAATCTTTACTGCTTTCTTTCGTACTATTAGGATATTTAGGCATCGATACTATGTTATCAAATATATCTATACTTACCATATCATATAATTTTTCAATATTATCAAAAAGATTGTTCATTGATGAAAATGAAGCATACAATTCTTCTTTATTTTTAAGATATAAATTTCCCTTCTTAATCTTATTATTACCTATTTTAGATAGGGCTTCATATACTATTCTTTCATCTTTATATAGATAACATGTGTTAGCTATTGGGAAAGCTACAACATCGTGTTTTAACGCAAAATTATAAACATCAATATCTTCTTCACTAACACCAAGCGCAAGATTTTTGAATGTGTTTTTTAATTCAAAATAAAACTCAGGATCACCAACAAGCACCGCGTACACTCCATCTGTTAGATCCTTTATGTTATTTATAGAAAATTCACCTAATTCTTTTAAAGATGATATTTTTAAAATATTTTGATATCCTTTCTTGTTATAAGCATATAAAAGAATATTAAAATCATTTTCTTTTATTTCAAGACCCACAAGTGGTTTTATATCATTTTCAAGACAAAGATTATAAAATTTATAATGTCCTCTTAAATTCTCATCTGTTATAGATAACATTTCATATCCATATTCTTTAGCTTTAGTGATGTAGTCTTTTAAATGTATTGAATTTTTAAGCATGTTATATTCAGTTTGACCATACAAAAAAGCAATCATGATATAAAAACCTCCATTTAGTTTACTTTATTATACCACGCTTTTACGCTTTTTAACTATAAAATAAGAAACAACTACCACTACACCTACTGGAATTAAAAATACCCAATAATACTTTTTTATAAAACTCTTTTTAACATGCACTGTAATAGTTCCTTGTGTTGTTTTACCATATGAATTCTTAACTGAAACATACGCAAAATAAACTCCTTCACTATTAGTATTAACATTAGATGAATCTACTACTGCATTAAGCGTTATGTCACCATCATATGTGTCTGTAGCCTGAAAATAATTATAGTAGTTTATATTATCACCAACAGATATATAAATATCTTGTGTGATGATTGAAGGAATACTATCACATACCACACTTACTACTAGTGTTTTTTCTTTTTTGTTTCCTGCAATATCATAAACCGTATAAACTACATCATACTCTCCAATAACCTTTCTTACTGATGAATAAGACACTTCAATTGATTTAACTTCTGAGTTATCTGTTGCGCTTGTGATTTGTTCTAAAAAATAATCTTTATCTAGAATATCTACTTCAGCTATATTTATTTCTATCCTATCTTTTTTTAGTAATATTGTAGGCTCTATATCATCATAAACCTCAATATCTTGTACCCACTCTATTCTATTCCCATAATCATCTGTAACCTCAAACGATACTAAATTATTACCTATTGTTTTAGTATCTAGTACGGCTTTAATCTTTGATGTTATATTTTTTCCTGTTCCATCATATGCTTTAAAAAATTTAGATGGAATAAATAATTTACCATATGCGATACGAAAATCTTGTGTTACAGCTTCATATTTAGGATCTTCAAATATTCCAATTATTGAAACATCAAATTTTTCTGTGCTTTGATTTCCACTAGGATCTTTTGCAATAACTGTTAATTCATAAGTACCTGCTTTAGAATAGATTACTTTAGAATCATCATATAAAATGTCTAATTCTTTTAACGCATAATAATTATCCGTAATACTAATATATTTTTCATAATTAATTGAACCATTTAGAGCTGTTTGAAGTGTTGAATTCAAACTGATTTGGGGTTTAACTTTATCAACCACATTAAAATAAACTGTTGTAGTTTCTTCTATAGAAGCTACCGCTCTATATGTTAGTTTATAAGTACCAACCTTATTTGTGTATATATAATCTGGATCTGTTTCATCTTCTCCATATAATATTCCAACACTTTCGTTTACAACATTACCAGCATAATATAGTTTAGCTGTGGGTAGTTTTAAATATTTATCTAGCGAATCAAACACTGGTATTTCAATAGTTGTATTTTCCCACTTAAAATAATATGTGCCAGCATTCGCAAATGTCTGTAGTTTTATAAACAATGTTAATATAAAAATTATTAATAGAATTAAGGATTTCTTTTTCACAATAATCAACCTCCATTATCTATATATCAATAGATAGCAGGTAATTACTAAAATATATTTCCATCATTCCTTCAATCAGCATTTCCTCTAAATTATCTTTTTTTGTTTTAATAATTATTTGATTTGATTCCATTAAATTTGTTTTTAAGTCCTGATAATATTCTAAAGAATAATACTTTAGTTTATCGTATGGACATTCTTCAAACAAATAAACTCCAAGTTTTACTTTACAATTTAAAACAATAACTTTTCTTTTACTATTGTAAGTATAGACAAGTCCTACCATGTCGCATCAAATTCTTTATGTAATCTATCAATCTTATTCATTGTTTCAAGCGCTATTTTATATCTATTCATTTTAACTAACCTTTTAACAATAATATTTTTAGTAAGTTCAATTAAATACCACGAATGTATGGAAATAGCACTTGGGAATAGATTTAAATCACAATCTATGAATAAATCATCCTCACTTCGTAATGTTTGTTCCAAATATTTTATATATAAAATTTCTTCTTTATTTAAACCATTTAATACTAAAACACTTTCTTTAAACATAGATTTATCGGTATAATATAGATTTATCAATCTATAGAAAAATGATATTTTTTTATATTCAGATACCTTTTTAACTCTTTGGTTATAAATATCATCTAAAAGTTTAATTTCATCTTCATATTCTGTATTTTTAAATTTAGGAATCATGTAAAAAAATTCATCATAAATATTATTCATAAGATAATATTTAGCTTGTAAAAATATTACTTCATCATGTTTCTTATGGTTCATTAATTGATTATTAAGCATTGCGGCCCTATTTGATAATGGTAAGAATCTTCTAGAGTTTGTTAAATAATAAATATGTAATAATTCCCTCATTGAGATGGCTTTTAAAATATCTATTACATCTTTATTTCTTATGACGCGGCTTAATATTGAATTAGCATCTTTAAAATTATATATTTTAGAAAATAAAACTCCACTAAATATTGCATATGCAATTAAATCTTTATCATTCATTGAGGATACAATTTTATCAAGTTTATTATTTACCTCAATTGCTTCTTCTAGCATGTTAAAATATGTATAATAAATAAGTTTCATTATAGATGCTTTATAATTATCAAAATTTTTAATCAAATTATAATTATTTATAATCTCATCTTTTAATTCATAATAATAAGCTTCTATCATGATATCGATGTATTTGCTTAAATTGTACAATATTTTTAATTCATCATCGCTAATGCTTACCCTATCGCATAATTTTTGAATATATTCCTTATTTGGTATAATATCATTTCTTTCAATTTTACATAAATATGATGAACTACATACATTGTTTGATGTTTGTTTTTGTGTCAGATTATTTTTTAATCTTTGCGTTTTAATCTCCGTTCCTATAATTTCATAACTCTTTTCTTCGCTTCGTTCTCTTAAAATTAATTCTTCTATTATTCTCATAAATAAACCTCTCTTTGAAAAGAATTTTAATATATATCTTTTTCATTTATAACAGGGTTATGCAAGAAACTTTTACAAAGTTTATGTTTTTTATGCGTAATATGCATATTTTATACCAAAAGTGCAAGTAATCTTTTTATAAAAAAAGAAGAGTACATTTATAAATACACTCTTCTTGTTGTTATTATTTAATTAAATGATTGATTATAAAGTTTACTATATAATGAATCATTTTTGCTCAATAATTCGTTGTGAGTACCACATTCTTTTATTTCACCATTAGAAATAACATATATCATACCTGCATTTCTTATTGTTGAAAGTCTATGGGCAACAACAAGAGTTGTTCTTCCCACTTGGAGTTTTTCTAACGATTCTTGAATCATAGCTTCAGTTGTATTATCTAGTGCTGAAGTAGCCTCATCAAGTATTAATATTTCAGGATTCTTCAAGAATACTCTTGCGATTGATAGTCTTTGTTTCTGACCACCTGAAAGTTTAACTCCTCTTTCTCCTATTAATGTATCATAACCATTTTCTAATGATGTTATAAAATCATGAATATTAGCTTTCTTACAAGCCTCATATACTTCATCAAGGGTTGCGTCAAGCTTCGCATATTTTAAGTTTTCTAAAATACTTCCAGCAAATAAAAATACATCTTGTTCTACAATTCCAATGTTTTTTCTAAGTGAATTAAACGTTAAATCTTTTATATCATATCCATCAATTATAATACTACCTGATGTTGGTTTATAGAAAGCTGGAATTAGATGGCATATTGTACTCTTTCCACCACCTGATGGACCTACAAGCGCAATACTTTCACCTTTATTTATTTTAAACGATATATTTTTAAGTACTCCTTTAGTTGTTTCATAGTTAAACGAAACATTTTTAAATTCAATATTTCCATTTAATTTAAGAACTTCTTTAGCATTAGGTGCTTCCTCTTCTTCTTTTTCATCCATTATTTCTGTGAATCTTTTAAACCCTGTAACACCATTTTGCCACTGTTCTGTAAAATCTATAAGGGTCGTAAGTGGTGTTATAAATATAGATATTGATACCGCAAATGTTACATATTCAGATATTGTAAAGTTCTTACTATCACATGCACATAAAATCCCACCTACAACAAGAAGTATTACATTAAAAAGGTCAGTTATAAATTGAGTAGACGCAAAGAATTGTCCCATTGATTTATACGCAACACTTCTTTCTGATACATACTTTTTATTACCTACCTCAAATTTATTTTGTTCATATTCACTATTAGTAAATGCTTTAGTAACTCTAATTCCTGTAATTGAAGATTCCAAAGAAGCGTTTATTACAGCTACTGCTTTTCTAGTTTCTGCGAATGCTTTATTCATTTTGTTACTCATAAGAATATTTATGAGAATCAAAAACGGTACACAACAAAGTAATATTAAGGCAAATCTCCATTCAATATAAAGTAAGTATGAAAATGATAATACAACAGAAATTCCACAAATTATTAAATTTTCTGGCCCGTGATGAGCAAGTTCTGAGACTTCCATTAAATCATTAGTCATTCTACTCATTATTTTACCTGTTTCATTTTCATCGTAATAGGAAACGGGTAGACGCTGTAGTTTTTTAAACATTTCTCTTCGCATATCTGCTTGCATATTAACACCCATTACATGTCCATAATATTGAACGAAATATCTTAAAAACATTCTTATTACATAACATGCCAATAAACAAAGCCCTAGAAGTAAGATAAATTTTATTTTTTCATTTTTTAAAAGATCATCACTTGGAACAATTTCACGTAAAATTGTGTTAGTTAATATTGGATATCCCATACCTACAAGCGCAATTACTAAAGACGCTAGCATATCAAGACAAAATATTTTTTTATAGGGTTTGTAATAACTTATAAATCTTTTAAACATAACATCAACCTACTTCTTTCTGCAATACATTTTAAGTTTGCATGAATCACACATTGGATTTTTTGATTTGCAATAATATCTTCCAAAAAGTAAAAAAAGATGATGAGCTTCTATCCAATCTTCTTTTTTTATAATCTTTTTAAGTTTTAATTCTACATCTAAAACACTAGAATTTTCATCAACTATTTTAAGCCTTAAAGATACTCTATGTACATGAGTATCAACAGGAAGAGCTGGTATATTAAAACCTAGGGCTTGTACAACTTGAGCTGTTTTCCTTCCAACACCTGGAAGGGATGTAAGATCATCAAATGATGATGGAATAATGCCATTATATTTTTCTACAACAATTTTAGATAAATTTATAATATTAGAGGCTTTATTCATATAAAGCCCTAATGGTTTAATTATCTCTATTACATCATCTAAAAAAGCTTCACTTAATGATTTTAGGTCAGGATATTTCTTAAATAAATCAGCTGTAATAATATTGACATGCTTATCTGTTGTTTGAGCTGATAATACTACAGCTATCAAAAGTTCGTAATTATTATGATATATAAGTTCTGGTGTTGGGTTTATAAAACCTCTTAAAATATTTATTATATTATAAATTCTATTCATTATTTTAATTTAGCTAGTGCCTGTGCAAGCTCACTTTGTTTTTTTACTTCAGGTTTAGCCTCGTTTGGATTAACATGATTTTTTAAAATTGTTCTTTCAACAAAATTCATGTTAACACTACCTTTTTTTATCGCGGCTTTTATTGCGTCTTTTATTTCATCAACTAAAAAACCTTCTTGAACAAAACCTTCTAGTTTGGCATATTCCATTATAGTAATAGGCTTATTAACACCACTTTCATATAAAGAAACAAGATTTGCAAGTTCACCTTTAACCTTATTTATTTGTGATGATTTTAGTATATTCTCTAATTTATCAAATAAAGGTTTTATTGTAGGACGCTCATCAGCTACACCATCTTCATTAGTTGTGATAATTGTTCCATATATTTTTTTATTTATTAAATTATCAAGTGATGTTTCAACATCACCCTTTGAAATATTTAAATCTTGTGCTAATTTATTTACTCTTATCTTTTTAGATGTTTTAATATAATCTAAGATTTTAAATAAAACTAAAACATCATTAGGAGTTAATTCTAAATCAGATTGGTAATTTAAAACCATTTTATATATGTCTAAATAACCATCTATAAATAACTGTTCTAACAAAATATCCCTCCTATTTCGCAACTTTTAGAAGTGCTTCTTTTGCGGCATTTTGTTCCGCATCTTTTTTAGTACTTCCAAATCCCCTTCCCATAATCATACCATCCATTAAAACTACGGCTTCAAATGTTGTGTTATGAGATGGTCCTTCTTTACCAACAATTTTATATTCAAGTGAACGTTTATCTGCTTGAACTAATTCTTGGAATTTTGATTTATAATCCACGATTGCATTAACTTCATCGAAATAAGGAACTACTATTTTATTAAATATTTCATATACATAGTCAAATCCCATTTCTAAGAAACAAGCTCCTAAAACAGCTTCAAAAGCGTCCGCTACAATAGCTTTCTTACCTCTTTCAAGATTTAATCCTTCACCATTACCTAAATACAAGAAATCAACTAGATTTATATGATTAGCATATATATCTAGTGCCTCTTCACGTACTGATTGGGCTCTTTTTTTAGTCATATCTCCTTCATTTAACTTCATATTATTAAATAAATACTTAGACATGCAAAGTTCAAGTACTGCATCTCCTAAAAACTCAAGACGTTCATTACACTCCCCACCATGTTCATTAGCATAAGATGAATGAGTTAAAGCTTCTTTTATTATTTTTTTATCGCTAAATTTAATTCCTAAAATTTCTTCAAGTTCACTAATCTTTCTCATCTTTAACCTCAGATAATTTTAAAAGTTCTTCTTTTAATTTACTAATAACATCGTTTAATACCATTTCACGAGCTTGTCTTATTGCGTTATAAAACGCAATGCTATCACTACTTCCATGAGCTTTAATAACAGGGCTTTCAACACCTAAGACCATAGCTCCACCGACTTCAGATGAATCAAGTCTTTTCTTGAATTTCTTTAGATTTTTTCTCATGAATAAATACCCAATTTTACCACCAAGTGAGGCTTTTATTTCATCAGTTAACATTCTTCCCATCACTTTAGCTGTACCTTCTACAGTCTTTAAAGCGATATTTCCACAATATCCATCTGAAACTATAATATCAGCTTTGGTTGTAAGAAGTTCATTTGGTTCAACATTACCTATAAAATTGATTGATTTTGAATCTTCTAAAATTTGATAAGCTTCCTTATCAACTTCTCTTCCTTTTCCTTTTTCAGATCCAATATTTAAAAGTCCTACTTTAGGATTTTCGAAGTGTAAAACATCTCTTGCGACAATACTAGCCGCAAGCGCAAACTCATGATAATGTTCAGGTTTTAATTCTACGTTAGCTCCTACATCTAAAAGAAGTTTTCCACGGCCATCAAAAGAAGGAACAATAGGACATAACGCAACCCTTTGCATAAGTCTAATACGCTTAATAATAAGATGTGCTCCCATGACAAGGCATTGTGTAGGTCCTGATGATACTACTGCATCAACTTCCTTATTTTTACCTAAGTACATAGCTTTAACCATCGAAGCTTCTCTTTGGTTTCTAATGGCGCGCATTGGATCATGTTCTCCCATATCTAATACTTCTTTAGTATCTAGTATACTAATTCGCTCTTTATTTGTAAGAAGTGGATTTATTTTATCACAATCTCCAACTAAAACTATTTCTATATCTTTAAATTTTTCTACAGCCATCATCGCAGCTGGGACTGTTGTTTTAAATGAATAATCTCCACCCATCGCATCTACAGCAATTTTTATCATATCTAAAACCTCCAAAATCGATTATTATTTATTCTATCACTTTTAACAAATCTTTTATAGACTTTTATTAGTTTAATTTATTAACCTTATTTTCTTCAGTTATAATATTCCTAACATAGATATCATCACTACCTTCTAAATAGTTTTGATATAACCTTCTTGCGTCTTCTTTTGATTCATTAAAGGCTTTTTCATCATCTATTTTTAATTTCTTAAATCCCGATTGATTTAACCCTAGTATTTCACCATATCCTCTTATTTTTAAATCCATTTCTGATAATTTAAAACAATCATCACATTCTTCCATTATAGATAGTCTTAAAGAATCTTTATCACTAACAAGTAAACATCCACAAATAAGATTATTTCTTCCAACTCTTCCACGAAGTTGATGAAGCGTTGAAAGTCCAAAACGTTCAGCATTATAAATAATCATGAGTGTCGCATTTGATATATCAATTCCTACTTCTATTACAGTAGTTGATACTAATACATCAAATTCATGTGATAGAAACTTATTCATGACATCATCTTTGTTTTTCATAGAACCATTAAGTGATCCCACACGAACATTAGGTAGTTTCTCATTAATATTTTTTAAAACTTTATCTATCGTATATAATTCTTCATTGGTAGATTCTTCTATAAGTGGTGTTACAATAAATACTTGATGTCCTTTTGATACATTCTTATTTATTGCGTTTAAAATAAAATCTTCATCCGTTGTTTTTACAACTTTTGTTAAAACTTTTTTCCTATTTGAAGGCTTAGTTTCAATTGTCGATATATCTAAATCAAGACATTTTGATATACCAAGCGTTCTAGGAATTGGTGTTGCGGTTAAGAATAAGGAATCCGCCATAATTCCTTTATTTATTAGTGCTTGACGCTGCATAACTCCAAAACGATGTTGTTCATCGATTACTACAAGCCCTAGATTTTTATACATAATATCAGAACTAAAAAGTGCATGAGTTCCAATCAAAATATCTACATCGCCATTTATAATATCTTCTTTTAATTTATTTCTTTCACTCTTTTTTAGAGTTCCATTTAAAAGTCTTACCCTTATATTATATTTTTCAAAAAGATTTGAAGCTTTTTTATAGTGTTGCATGGATAAAACTTCTGATGGAACCATTAAACAACCCATATAGCCTGATAAATAGTTCGCATAAAGCGCAATAAAAGCTACAATTGTTTTTCCACTTCCAACATCACCTTGAACAAGGCGATTTAACAAGTGATTAGATTTCATATCTTTTATAACATCTAATATAACATTTTTTTGATCACTAGTAAGTTCAAAATCTAAATTAGATATAAACTCATCTATTTTATTATTATCTATATTTTTTTCTTTTTTAATAAAAGTATCATAATAATATTTTAAAGATGTAAGTCTTAAATTATATTCTAAATATTTAAGATATGAATTAATATAGGTTATCTTATTTATGGTTAAAACATCACTAGGAAAATGAGCATCATATAAAAATTTATTATAATCTTTTATATCACATTTTTTTAAAATAGATTGTGGTAAATTACTACTTATCAAATCTTTTTCTTCA
>CAVCDW010000077.1:0-15087 GCA_963601055.1 Elusimicrobiaceae bacterium | reverse complement strand
GTATTAAATACATTTATTACATTCTTATTTTTAAATAATAAAGAAACAAACGAAGAATAAAACTTCGTTTTGTTTTTATATTATAAAAAATAGTTTATAATATATATGAAGGTGATATTAATGCATATTTTATATAATGAAGACTTTAAAGATTTTCCACTAGAAGAATTTCCATATGATCATGAGCATAGTGCAGCTGGTGAATATCACACTGTGGTAAATGAAGGCTATACTGGTGATTTTTATGATCCAATTCAACTCCATCAATGGAGGAGCATGAATGGTTCATGGATTATTTCAAATATAGATGGTAAAAGATATTTAAGACAAAACAGAGGAGATTATGCAAAAGGACATTTTACAGATGTTTATAGCATGTTAATTTTAAAAGAGCCTTTTTATGCATCTTATACATTTGAAGGAGAGGTTAGACTTCTTCAAACAGATAAAGGTGCTGGATTTTGTTTTAATTATCTTACTTCAAGATCTTACAACGCTATCTTGTTTTATGAAGATAGAATAGATTTAATCTATAAAAATCAAGATAAGCTAGAAATATTAAAACGAATCCCTTTTGAGATAGATGAATATAAATATTATAAAGTTAAAATGATTGTAGATAATGATTTTAAACTATATGTAGATGATATTTTAATGCTAGAATCTAAAATAAATCTTTTAGATTCTCATAAAGTGGGTGTTGTAGCTAAAGTTTCATGTTTATATACGGATATTAAAATATCTATGAACGATATAGAATATAGTTCTCATGAAGCTTTGAAGCAAGAATACAAAAACAAATTAAACGATAAAAGAAAAAACTATTCTAAATTAAAATTGATTAAAAAAATAAATATTAAAAATGGTGGAAGTGCTAAACAAATAAGATTTGGTAAAAAAGAAAATGGTGAAATGTTTTTTGTTCTTGCACAACATCAAAAACTAATTATGAGAGATTCCTATGCACAAATATCATGCCTTACAGCATATGATTTTAATGGTAATATGATGTGGCAGATAGGAGAAAATAATAATTCTTATAATAATACAGTGATTTCATGCGATCTTCCTTTCCAAATTGGAGATTTTAATAATGATGGTATTCCTGAAATTGTATATTCAAAAGATTTTAAGATAATAGTAAGAAACGCAATTACTGGTGAATTAATATCAGCGTATAAAACACCTTTAACAGATGATTTAATGAAAGATAGACCATATAAAAGATTGAATGTAGACGCAATTCGTTTTGCGGACTTTACTAAAAAAGGATATAAAGGTGATTTAATTATCAAAGATAGATATGAAAATGTATTTGCGTTAGATAATAATATGAATATATTATTTAGATATCATTTGAAGAATACAGGGCATTTTCCTTATATTCATGATTTTAATAAAGATTCTGTTGATGAAATGTTTGTGGGTTATTCAATGGTTGATAGCAAAGGCAATATAGTATTTAGTATGCCTATTGAAAGTGATCATACTGATGAAATAATATACACAAACCTAAAAAAAGATGAAGAGAAAAGATTATATTTAGCTTCAGGTAATGAAGGATTTAATGTTGTAAATCTTGATGGAAGTATTTATAAGCATATAGAAGTAGGTCATGCACAACGTATAAGTATAGCTGATTATAATAATGATTCTTCTAACGAAGTGTGCGTTACATCGTTCTGGGGTGCTAATAACATATGTTATATGTTTGATTCAAATCTTAATAAAGTTTGTGAAAAAGAATTTATGACAAATGGTATATTAATAACACCTGTAGCATACGATGGCACAAATTCTTTAATCCTTGCGAATTCATTAGAAGGTATTCTAGATTATGAATTAGATAGCGTAGTAGAATTTCCTGACGACGGACACCCTACATTATGTCAGGATGCTGTAGATATTGATTCAGATGGTATATCAGAAATACTATTATGGGACCAAAATGAAATGTATGTTTATAAAGCAAAAGAATATACAAAAAATACAAGTTATGAAGTATATGATGAATGCGCAAAAAGCAATTATAGAGGAGAATTTCTAATTAAAAAAGATTGTTAACGTTTACATAAAAAAAGATGTTGTAAACTATTCTTAAATTTGTATAATACAAGTGTATTCAAATTTATTTTGAATCATTCCTACAATCTTTTCTTTTTTCTATGCCAACAACAGTTGGCATTTTCTTTTATGGAGGCATTATGTTTAGTGGCGTTGATTTTAGTACAGTAGAAAAAATTATAGTATCAAATCCAAATGATAAAAATCTAAAAAAAATAATTGTTTCTAAGACAATGATTAAAAACAAAATAATGCTTAAACATGAATTGTTCACTAAAACACAATCTTTTGTTAAAAATTATTTTTTTGAAGAAATAGAAGAAGTTTTAATAAAAGATATGCAAGAGTTTAAACAAATAGAAATCTGGACATCAAAAGTTTATTATGCATATAAGATTACATCAAAAGGTAAAATACTATCAACTAAAAAAAATATAAATACATCTCTTGATGTAAAGGCTATAAATAAAGAAAAGAATTATATCATAAAAGAAGGAATGATTTGTCCTGCCTTAATTGATTTAGGGGTAATGAATAGTGAAGGTAAGATAATTAAAGATCATTTTGATAAATATAGACAAATAAACAAATACTTAGAGATTTTAGATTCTACAATAGGATATGAAGAAAAACTAAATATTGTAGATTTTGGTTGTGGGAAATCATATTTAACGTTTGTTGTTTATTATTATCTTACAGTAATAAAGAAAATAGAAGTTAATGTTATAGGTCTTGATTTAAAAGATGATGTTATAAAAAAATGTAATGAAATAAAGGATAAATATGGATATAAAAATATTACCTTTATAAATAAGGATATAAAAGAATTTAGTGAATTAGATAAAATAGATTTAATTATGACGCTTCATGCATGTGATGTTGCGACAGATTTTGCGTTATATCACGCAATAAGATTAAAGGCTAAATATATTCTTAGTGTTCCGTGTTGTCAAAAAGAAATAAATGCTCAAATTGCAAAAGATTCTTTTGATATAATATCTAAATATGGTCTTTTAAAAGAAAGAATGTCTTCTATTTTAACAGATGCAATAAGAGCTAATATTTTAGAATACTTTGGGTATAGAGTAAATGTTTGTGAATTTATTGATTTTGATGCGTCACCAAAAAACGTTATGATAAAAGCTAAAAAAACAAGCGATGTTTGTAACGAAAAAATTAAAGAAGAAATAGATAAGGTATTAGATGAATATAAAATTCATCAAAAACTTTATGATTTATGTTTTAAATAAAAAATAGCTGTGAAATTCTAACCCAAGAGTTAGACTCACAGCTTCTTTTTATATTTTAGCGTGTTCTAAATATTTATTTACTTCATTATCATCTAATTTTTTAGCCCATTTAACAAAAGAAGAAGTGTCTATATTTATATTATAGTATTCAAATCGTGCAGTTTTATCACGAGAAGTATCGTTCCACTTATCGAAACCATCTTTCATTATAATACCTTCTTCGAAATTAGAATTAATTATAGTTACTTTACCATAATCTCTCCATGGTCTTGCGATTAAAATAGAATTTTTGTCTGCGGCAGTAAACTTTGAATTAATAACTGTAAAACCAAATTCCATTCCTTCTTCATGTGAAGGAGCAAAGAAGTATCCGTGATTATGTGTTTTTACACAATGGAAGTGGCAATTATTAAATATTGTATCAGAAGCACCAAATACAAAATCAACATCACCTTCAATATAACAATTATAAAAATATGATGATAACCATCTTCCACTAAGTTCATCTTCTTTTAAAAATCCAATGTATTTTTCTTGAAGATTAAGAGGAAGTGGTGCTAAGAACAATGTATCTTGGGCACTTTTTAGTGTTGAATTTAATAATTTAAAATTATCACCTAAAACATGAAGTGCTACAGCTTGCCCGTATGTTCTAGAAGGCACTGATAGATTAACTATTTCAACATTATCAATTAGAACATTATCTCCACTAACCATCACTGTGTATGTTCTAAATGTATTATATTCTTTATTGTCTTTATGGATCTTAGAATAATAATCTTTATTTTGAATAATAACTTTTCCTTCGCCTTTAATTATAATATCAGAAGCCGTAATTTTTACTTTTTCATTATATATTCCCTCGGAAATTATAATGGTATCTCCTTTTGAAGAACTATTGATTACTTTCTCAATAGAGTCTCCTTTACTAATTCTATGCAACATAAAATCACCTCAAAAAAATTATATCATTTATACGCGTAAAATGATATAAAAAACTTGATTTTTTAATACTTAAATGATAAGATATCAATGCACTATGAAAAGGCTTACCAAAAAATGTAAAAGTTTTCATCCGTCTATTGACTACCATTTGTCTAAATGATAAAATAAGTTGAAAAAAGATAGTGAATAACTTTTTTGTTGTCTTTTTAGAGAGTAATAGTAGCCTTCAAGTGTAATCCTGACATAATAGAGGTGGTTAAAATTTCTTTAAAGAAATATATGATTATCGACCAATTGATATTGGTTGTGGCAGGGCTAATATTTGAAGTAATTGCGATGTATTTGTTCCCAGAAATGTTTGGTGAGCAAGTAATTCCTTTCTATACTGCATCACTATTTATTAGTGTAATTGCGATAGGAAGATGGAATTTTAAAGGTACACCTGTGATTATATTAATGGCTGTGCTTCCGGTAGTTATAGGATTTGCGATACGTACCATATTTAATATGGATGGCGCAAGTGTTTACAACTGGAGAATGGCTATTGCTAATATTACGAGTTTATTATCGGCATTACTTATAATACCTTTTAGGAAAGTAAGTAGAAATGTTGATAGTAAAAAGAATGGTAGTTTTACTATGGGAATTACGCTTTGCGTAATTGTTATTGCTTATTTACTGCAAGCGTTAACATATAGTTTAATTACATTATCAAACCCAATTGATTACTTAGCAACTTTAGCAGTGGTCAATGTTGGTAACTGGTTTTTCACTATAATAATTATGGCGGTGCTAAGACACCAAGGAATTGTTGTAGATGTAAAAAAAGATCTTGTTAATAAAAGAAAAGAAAAGGAACTTGAGAATTTGTACTACTCTAAGTACCGAAATGAAATTATTGACAAGCCTAATGAAGAGGATTCTTCAAATAAATAAGAAAGCGGTGGAAATTTGCGATGGGTTTATTAAAAGCAGATGAAAAAGAGCTAGAAGAGTTAGAAAAGCAAAAATGGAAACGTGTAGGTAAAACGTTAGTTAAGGACTGGAGATTATATCTATTACTTGTCCCAATGTTAGTTTTCCTATTTGTATTCAAATATTTACCTATCTATGGATTGTTACAAGGATTTAAAACATATGATTCTGCAGCTCAATCAGTTATGGATAGTGACTGGAAAGGAGTTCATTATCTATTACAAATATTTAGAGCTGATAGTGTAGATACTCAACAATTCTGGGTATCGTTCAGAAATACATTTGTAACTAGTATGTATGGATTATTATTTGGATTCCCAATTCCTATTATCTTAGCATTATTCTTTACAGAAATTAAAAATGGTGGGGTAAGATCAGTAGTACAAGTTTGTTCTTATCTTCCTAAATTTATGTCAACAATCGTTACAGCAGCGATTATTACTGTTTGGTGTAGACCATATACTCAATCAGGAACATTTACATATGCTCCAGGAATACTTCAAAAATTCCTAGAAAGTGTAAACTTACTACAAGCTAATGGTTCTAACGGACATTCTGCAACTGGTGCGTTATATGTTCCAAGATTATTCAGACCAATTTATGAAATCTCAAATACTTGGGAAGGTGCTGGATATGGTTCAATCGTATACTTTGCAGCAGCTTTAGCTGTATCTCCTACAAACTATGAAGCAGCTAAGATTGATGGTGCATCTAAGATGCAACAAATCAGATATGTTACAATACCTGGTATGACATCAACTCTTGCGATTATGTTGATTCTTCGTGTAGGAAAGATCTTAAGCGTTGGATACGAAAAAGTATTACTATTATATAAAGATGAAACTTATGAAACAGCTGATATGATATCTACATGGGTATATCGTAAAGTAAATTCAGCAGCTGATCAACCTATCGGAGTTGTTGCAGGATTACTTGAGTCATTAATTGCGATGGTACTAGTAATTGGTGCTAATACAATTTCTAAACGAGTTTCTAATACTTCGTTATTCTAGAAGAAAGGGGTAATTATTAATGAATAGATTAGATAAAAGTGAAATTATATTCAAAATAGTTGCGTATGTTATATTAATATTATTCGCATTCTGTTGTATTTATCCTTTGATTTATGTTGTATCAATATCAATTTCTGGTAGAGATGCTGTTAACTTGGGTAAGGTTGTAATCTTACCTAAAGACATTACAGGTGTAGCATATAAGGAAACATTAACTGATAAGACATTCTGGATGGCTTATTGTAACACGATTTTCTATACATTCTATGGTACATTAGTATCAATGTTTGTAGCGGTTACAGGAGCTTATGCTTTAAGTAAGTCAAGACTTATGTTTAGACGTGGATTCAACTTTATGCTAGTATTTACTATGTGGTTTAATGCTGGTATGATTCCGACATATAAAAACTTTGAAAGTTTAAATATCAATAATAAATACGGATACATCATTGGGCTTGGATTTAATGCATTCAATATCGTATTACTAAGAAACTTCTTCGAAACAATTCCTAGTGAAATTGAAGAAGCAGCAACAATTGATGGTGCAACTGAATTCCAATTATTAACTAAGATTTACATGCCAATGTCTAAAACATCTATGGTAACAGTAACAATGTTCTATGCGTTATCTAGATGGAACGGATGGTTCTGGGCAGTTCTATTATTAAATAATGAACGTGACCATCCACTTCAAGTTTATTTAAGAAACCAAATTAAGGCATTGGAAGATTCTGATAGTGACCCTTCTATCATGAAATACGCACCACAAACTAAAGAGTTTGCGCTGATAATTTGTTCTATCATACCTATCATCATTGTATATCCACAAATGCAAAAATACTTTGCAGCTGGAGTAAATGTTGGTGGAGTTAAAGAATAGAAAAAGAAAAGAAAGGAAAAGGTGAAATTTATTATGAATTTCAAAAAAGTTTTATCAATTGCCAGTGTCGCAAGTGTGGCAGTTGTTGGTTTAGCATCTTGCGGAAAAGATAAAAAGAATAAGTCTAATTTATCAAATTTAGATCCTTCTACATATACAGGAGATATTGTTACAGCAGTTAACTATAACAACCTTGGTTATATGACTTATGGACGTGGAAATACTTCAAAAGTCACTTGGGCTTCAACATATACTACTGTTGATGGACGTACTTTAGTTGAAAAAGATAGTATGACTCCTATTTGGCAAGACATTGCAACAAATATGAAGTGTAAATTAGTAGATGGTTCTCCTACTGGGGATAATACTCAAACAGTAATGAAAAACCTTATTACTAAATCATATGTAGGATATAACGATAAGAATGTACAATTACTTCAAATTACTACTGCTGAAGACTTTACTAATGCAGTAGATAATGGAGATTTTATCAATATTTCAGATTATCTTGATTTTATGCCTAATTTAAATACTTGGTTAAATGAACATGAAGTTATTAAAAACCAATTAACAATGTTCGGTGGAACTTCAAAAGAAGGAATTTACTATACTCCTTACTTTGATGGACTAGATCAACAAGAACTTGCATTCAATATGAATATTGATATCGTTCGTGCTTTACTTGATGATAATCCTGCAGCTGATAACAAATATGACGATACAAACAATGTAAAAGCATATGTAAATGGATCATATGATGAAACATCAGCTAAAAACTTTGTTTCGGATTTCAAGTATACTACTCCATATATTAAGTCAATTGACACTGATTTAGCAGTAGGTGCTTCTGATGGTTCAACTGGTCATAAGATTCATGTAACAATCAAAGAAAATGACGACATTATCACTAGAATGTCAAAGTTAACTACTAAAAATGGAAAGACTTTAGTAGAGTGCTTAAAGACATATATCGATGATATTTATGGTGATTATATTGGATCTGGAAAAACTTATGCTAACCGTTCTGAAATATTCACATCTGTAGCTTCTGCTTACAATGCTGATGAATTAATTGCTTTACTACGTTGCGTTAAAGCAAACCCAGGATATTTAACAGGAAATGCTTTAGCTGAAATGACTCCATTCTTCCCAAGAACAGGAGAAAGAAACCGTGTTACTTCTTACTATGATATCGCTCAAATTTGGGGACTTCGTGGTACAGGACGTGGTGAATATGATAAAGCATGGTTAAATAGCGATGGAAAAGTAGTTGACGGAAAGACTCAAGGATATAACTTATACTGTCTAGACTTGTGTAGACAATTACAAGAAGAAAAATTATTTGCTACAACTAATAAGTGGTATCAAGATGGAGCTAAGGCTTCTGCAGACTGGCGTCAACAAGTTATGACTCAAGGTACTGCATTTATGTGTTATGACTATACAAACGTTGCAGCTTACAATTCTGATAAAAATGAAGGTATTGCACCAACAACTGGTGCTGCAAAACGTAATGTTTGTGCTAACATGCAAGCAGTATTATCACCATATGCAAAATGGGCATTCAATACAGAAGATGGTACATTATCAAGCAAAAACCAGATTGTTGGAGCTGATTCATCTAACAAGTTCTCATATACAAGATTTACAGAAGATGACCGTTCATTAAAGAATGGTGGTTGGTCAATCGTTGCTAAGAACGTAACTGATGAAGAGCAATTAAAGAAATGTCTTGAAATTATGGATTACTTATATTCGGCTGAAGGTTCAGTTCTAGAATGCTTTGGATATAACGATCAAGCAACTGATGCAGTAAAAGCAACTGGATGGAAAAAAGGTGCTGATGGAAAGTATATTCAACAAGATGCTGATGGTAACTACTATGTAAATCTTTCTGATTCATTCAAGAATGAGCAAGTTGCAAGAACTGCAGGTACATGGCATAACTTCATGACTATGTTCTGGGGATCATGTCTTGGAGTTGGAAATATTAGATCTAACTATCTAGAAGCTCAATTAACTGGTACTAAACAAACAGTTGGTACAGAAAAGTTATCTGCTGCAATGGGTAGTGGAGCATTATATTTAGCTAAGACATCTGGACAAAACTTCTTATCAGTTGTTCCAACAACATGTTCATTAGGTCAAACAGAATCTGACTCTATTGCAGCTAACTGTAAAGATTTAAATAATTTCTGGGCATCAGAAAAAGCTGGAGATGGTGGTTGGTCATCACAATATCTACAAGTTATTTATGGTGGATGGCAATCTAATACTTCAGGATTTACTTCAGCTGATGCAGTTGGTGCTAAATTCAATGATTCTAACCAAACATATTTAAAATTTGTGGCTGCTGCATGGGGTAAGAAATCTACTACTGAAGATCAATATTCATTCTTAGGATTAAGTTATAAGACTTATGTTAAGTAATAAACTATAATATATGTTAGTTCCGGGGCTTTATGCCTCGGAAATAACATACATATTTTTTTGGAGGTTATTAAATGGAAAACCTAATTAATAATAAAAAATTACAAAAAATTTTATTGTGGCTTTTTCTATTAGCTGGTGCTGCAATAGCAGTTGCAGGTTTATTTTATGCAACTAATTTTACATATTATTCTACTCAATTAGCTGATGGTGGAATTGGTAATGTTTTATTAGGGGAAGAAGAAAATTTCCCTCAAGCATATGAAATGTGGATAAAAGATAAAACTGCCGTTCTAAATAATTATAAAGATTTCGTTAATGCAATGAATTCAGCTAATACGTATTTATTTGTTATTGGTGTTGTCACTATCGTTTTATTTGCAATTTTATGCATATTTGGTAATAAATATAGAAAAAAATATTACGTAAGTAATTTATTAGCTGGTACTATTATTAGTGGTGTTGCTATTGTACTTGCTGTAGTTGCTGTAATTTTAAATATAAAAGTTATTGGATTATTTAATGATAATAAAACTATTCTTGAAGTATTAAAAGCATATTATGATAATTCAAATTCTTATGGATTAAATTGTAATTATATAACTGCAGCTAATGTTATATTAATTATTTCAATTGTAATATTTGCTTTAAATTTAGTTTTCTGTGTAATGAAATATGTATTCACAGTAAAAGCTGATAAAAAGAATAATGAATTAGTAGATGTAGATTCATCTGTAGTTGATTCTAACTTAACATCTGAGGAGGCGAAAATTTAATATGGCTAAAGTAAAAACAATCGAGATTGTAGATATCGAAAATGTAAGAAATGAAAAATTAAGATATCAAAATAATACATTGGCATATTGGTTAGGTTTACTTGCATGTCTTGTTAGTATTTTTGCTGGAATTATTGGTTTAAATACTATGAAACCAAGTGCCTTAACAGTTGTCAAAATTTTATTAAACGTAGTGATCTTATTAATAGGATTTGCTTGTGCTGAAAATATTAAACACTATAGTAGCAAATCTTCATATGTGTATTTTGTATTTGCGGGAACATGTTTACTAAGAATTTTATGGTATCCTCTACAAATGATTAAATGGTGGAAAAAATATCAAGATTCTGGTGACACTACAGTTTTAGCTAATCATTTTTCAAAACTTATTTATGGAGATAAATCTACTATTTCAAGTATAGATTCTGTAAGAGGTTATTTACCTCAAAGTGGATATTTTAGAGGAATTCTAATGATTATAGTATTAGTAGTTGCTGCTCTATTATTCGCTTTCTCTGGTTATATTGGTTTACAAAAGACTAATAAATTAAAGAGATATTTAAAATCAATTAATGTAGAAGTATAATGGAGGAATATTTATGGCTGCTGAAGTAATTTTAAATAATGTCAATAAAATATATCCTAATGGTGTTCAAGCAGTATTTGATTTCAATATTGAGATTGAACATGGTGAATTTATAGTTTTATGTGGTCCATCAGGATGTGGTAAATCAACTACTCTTCGTATGATCGCAGGACTAGAAGATATATCTAATGGAGATTTAATTATTAATGGAAAGAGATGTAATGATGAAGCTCCACGTGATAGAGATATCGCAATGGTTTTCCAAAACTATGCGCTATATCCTAACATGACAGTTTACCAAAACCTAGCATTTAGTTTAATGATTCGTAAATATGATACTGATGAAATTCATGTTAGAGTAATGGAAGCTGCTGAAATCCTTGGACTTGTTCCTTATCTAAATCGTTTACCAAAACAATTATCAGGAGGACAAAGACAAAGAGTTGCAGTAGGTAGATCTATTGTTCGTCGTCCAGTATGTTATTTACTAGATGAACCTCTTTCTAACCTAGATGCGAAACTTCGTGGATCAATGAGAAAGGAATTATCATTGTTACACCATAAGTTAGGAACAACATTTATTTATGTAACACATGACCAAATTGAGGCTTTAACACTTGCTACAAGAATTGTAGTTATGTCTCAAGGTAGAGTACAACAAATCGCTACTCCAAAAGAGATGTTTGATAACCCTGCAAACTTATTCGTTGCTACATTTATCGGAACACCTCCAATGAACTTATTAAATGGTACAATTACATCAAATAAAACAATTGTATTAACTAATTCTGGTGTTGAATTAACAATCCCTGATGAAAAATACGAACTTCTTAAGAAATTAGATTATGTTGAAAAAGAAGTAGTATTAGCAATTAGACCTGAATACTTATATGTTGATAATGATTCAAAGAAACAATTCGGAAATATTGTAACTGCTGATGTTGAATATTCAGAGCAACTTGGTGCTTACAACTTAATTTATGCTTTACTTGGAACTGATTCAATTATTGCAAAAATTGATGACCGTGATGGTGTATTTGAAGGAAAATTTGATGTTTGCTTCGATATGAATATGGCTCATTTCTATGACAAAGAAACAACAAATAGAATCGTTGATGAAGAAGCTGAAGCTATTAGACTTGCTTCATTAAACAAAAATAATGAAGAAGATGAAGATTAGGAGGTAAATTATTATGGATGAAAAATTTGAAAATGTTCAAACAGAAAATGTTACTACTGCTGATCAAGCAATAAAAAATGAAGCTCCTCAAATGAGATTTGCTGATAGAGTTAAAGAAAAACAATCTACAATGAAACCAGGTTTTGTTAAAGGAATGTATGTATTTTTTACATTCATTGCCGTATGGTTCTTAGATTTTATTGATACTTTTAAAAGAAATCCTTCTAAAATTGGTGCATATCTAATTGCATTACCTGGAATTTTCATTGGTTTCTTAATGAACCTTGAAATTGACACAGTATACCCATTAGATGTTAAAGTTGCTCCTGTTTGTATGTTTATATTAGTAATTTGCGGATGTATTAATATCTTTGAAGCATCTGGAGTTATTAAATATAGAAATTTAAAGACTATTATAATTGCAGGTGTATTATCATTAGTTATATTTGCTGCAGGTTTAGTATATATTATTGAAGTTATTCAAAAGAGTGATGATATCAATAGAGAGTTAAATACTACAAATATTGAATCATTTATAACAGTTGGAATTTCAATGGTATGTGGTATTATTGGTACTATAATTGCGTTTATCTTTAGAGATAAGAATTATAAGAAGGACAAGTTCTAAAATGAGTAAAAAAGTAGATAATTCTAATAATGCTTTTAAGCAGGACAAGCTAGGAAAAATCCCATCTTGGATTAAGGTTATTCTACTAAAATATTGGGTGGCTGGCGCCACCTTTTATTTTTTTGGAATGGGTGGATATTTTCTTTGGTCTGGTGGTAGAGATGATAATGCAATAACTTTATTACTATTTGCTGTTATTGGATTTGGTTATACAATATTTAAAGAATACATAGAAAAACACGTTATACGTTTAATGCGTACTACATCAGATGATACTTATAGATATAATATGATTAATTTACATGGCGCAAAATCTTTCTTAGCGCATCTAGTATATTGTTATTTTTTGACACTATTAATGATGATTATTGCTGTAAATGTGTTCACTTATGAAAATATATGGAATGTTGGTTCAAATGGAATGGAACCATTTGGAGTGGCTTTAATCTATTTGATATTAGATTGTGTATGTATATTAATTAAAAATTTAATTATTGGTTTAGTTAAACATATTAAATATAAGAAACAATTAAAATTACAACAAAGCTTATTAAATGAAGATGATGTTGTTTTATATGGTGAAGATGATTCGACTAATGTAGTAGATAATTTCCTAAATGATGATGAAAATAAAGGAGAATAATTATGGAATTTAAGGTTATTTTTGTTAGTTCTAGAAGTGTTTCTTTAGAACTAGTTAATTCAGATGTTTATAATATAAAAAATGAATATGAATTATATGTTGATGAGAAATTATACATAAAAGGGTATAAGAATGTAGTATCAATCTTTAATCTTTTACCAAATACACAATATTCCATTAAACTTGTTTGTGATGGTGTTGTATACACAAAAGGAATTAAGACTGAAGATGAATATGTAACTTTAAATGTACTTGATTTTGGTGCCAAAAAAGATGGAGTTACTCTTAATACCAACTACTTACAAGCTGCAATTCTTGCGTGTCCTGATAATGGACGTGTTTATTTCCCTAAAGGTGAATATTTAACAGGGCCTTTATTTTTAAGAAGTAATATAACTATTGAACTTGCAAAAGGTGCGCATATTATTGGTGATACAGATAGATCTCATTATCCAATATTACCAGGTATGATTATGACAACTGATGAAAATGCAGAATACAATTTAGGTACATGGGAAGGAAACCCACTTGATTGTTATGCTTCATTAATTACAGGAATTAATGTTTCTAATGTTTCAATTATAGGTGAAGGTGTAATCGATGGTAATGCATCAAATTCTGATTGGTGGGTTGATGTAAGAACTAAAAGAGGTTCTTGGAGACCAAGAGGTGTATTTTTAAATAAATGTAGTAATATTACATTACAAGGAATTAAGGTATGTAATACACCATCATGGAACTTACATCCATATTTCTCAGATGATTTAAAATTTATTGATCTATTAGTTGAAAACCCTAAAGATAGTCCTAACACAGATGGATGCGATCCTGAATCATGTAAGAATGTTGATATAATTGGTGTTCACTTCTCTGTAGGTGATGATTGTATCGCTGTTAAATCTGGTAAGATTTATATGGGGAAAACTTATAAGAAACCATGTGAAAATCTAAATATAAGAAATTGTTCAATGAATTTTGGACATGGTTCTGTAGTTCTTGGATCAGAGATGAGTGGGGGACTTAAGAATATAAAAGTTTCTCAATGCTTATTTAACCAAACTGATAGAGGACTTCGAATTAAAACAAGAAGAGGAAGAGGAAAACAAGCTGTTATTGATGATATTACATTTGAAAATATCATAATGGATGATGTTTTAACACCTCTTGTAATAAATATGTTCTATTTCTGTGATCCTGATGGACATTCAGAATATGTATGGAGTAAGGAAAAACTTCCTGTAGATGATAAAACACCTTATCTTGGTAAGTTTGTATTTAAAGATATTGAATGTAAAAACGTAAATATTGCGGCAGGAACATTCTATGGACTTCCTGAACAACCAATTAAAGAAATCATTATTGATAATGTTGTGTTTGATTATTCTTCAAATCCTAAAGAAGGAATTCCTGCAATGATGGATGGTCTTAGTGCTATGAAGGGAAAAGGTTTGATTTTTAACTATGTTAATAAAGTTAAATTAAATAAAGTTAAATTTATAGGACTTAAAGATAAAGAAGTAGAAGAAGTTGAAGTAGGTCACATTGAATACAACAAATAGAGTGCATTAATTGCACTCTTTTTCTTGCGCTTTGTATAATATTCTAAAATATGTTAAATAATTATATATCACTAAATGCTAAAAATTTAGGTATATGAGACACCTCATATACCCTTATTTTAATTTATTTAGATATTCTAATTCTTCATTAAGATTAA
>CAVCDW010000076.1:12587-15140 GCA_963601055.1 Elusimicrobiaceae bacterium | reverse complement strand
GGGATTCTCAATTCCAACACCTGTCGGAAATTATAGCCCTGACTGGGCAATAGCTTTCAAAGAAGGAAGTGTTAAACACATTTATTTCTTAGCAGAAACAAAAGGTAGCTTAGATACTCTTCAATTAAGAGGAGTCGAGAATGCTAAGATTGAATGTGCCAAGAAACTATTCAATAAGATGTCTAATAGTGAGGTTAGATATGAACAAGTATCTAATTACTCAGATCTTTTAGAAAAGATGAATAGTATCGAATAGGATGAGTTATTATTGATTGAATATGTAGTAATACTAGTCTTACACTTAATCAATTAATTGAAAAAATAGATTCAGGTGACTAGGATTACCTGAATTGCAACGCTCTTTCATTTAGAAAACTTCAAAGGTTAGAGTTTTTTTTGATTCAATGATGGGTGGTTATCCTATAGGATATTTAATGCTATAGGATTATCTAATGCTTGAAAAGAAAAAAAACAATAAGAGTAGAAAGTCATAGTTATGCTTCTCCAAAAGAAGTAATTATAGACGGTTAACATAGATTGACATCTCATTATGCAGTTATTGAAGGTAAAAGCGTTATAAATAAATATTATCAAGAAAAATCAATTATTATATCTTATAATCCTTTAGAAAATAAGTTTGAAGTTGGATATGAAGAAACTAAAAAAGATAAAGAATGGATTTATAACATTAGTGATGTTTTCGCAAGTAATACCTACCAATTTATAACTAAGTATATTCAAAGTTTAAAAGAAAATCGTGATTCAAAAGGACTTACGCTTACCGATCAGGATAATGATAGAGTATCAGAAAATATAAATTCAGTTTATAATTATAGAAATCATAGTTTACCTGTATTAAAATGGGTTCTTAAAATTGGAGGACTTAAAATTGCAAAATTTAGTAGAAAGGCCTAGTGACTGGCCCCAAAATAATCGTGAGTACCAATTAAGTAATGTTTGCGGTGCGTTAGAAAGGTTTATTAAAGAGCCAAATTTACAAAATAAAGAATTCTTATTCGGTTTAGTTACATACAATGATTTAAATGAGCGTAATCAAACAGGGTTATGGCGCTTTACTGAATATGAGGTTGCTCTAATAAATCACATTTACTATTACGCAACGATAACTCAGTGTAATCAGGCTAAATTGTTTTTATATGAATTTTTAATTGATACTGTAATATTGCAAAAAAGCACTGAAATGATGATCTTTAACAAATCATTTGAAGACACTTTTATGCATACTCCATATTTGCGGTTAGTGCCAACTTTAAAAGTGTTTTATATGACGTATGTATATTTTAGAGTAGAAAAAGATAAAACCTTTCAGCAACAACTATGTTTAAGGATAAAAAACTTACATAAGGCAGCAGCAACACAAGAATCTTTGGTTGAAGTTATCCAAGCATCAAATAACTTAATGTATGATTTAAGTTATGTAATAAATTCCCCGAAATTGACTCTTTTGAATTTTACAAGAAATGAGCTATTCAAAATTTATGAGTTGCTTATTAACTTATGGAACAGTAACAAGATTAATCCAAATGAATGCCCATTAAGAGGTATTTTTGTAATATCCATTGCCAATTGGATTTTGAAATCGAGAAATAATTACGACAATTCGTTGATATATAAATGCATTCCAGGTGATGCTTGTAATAAAACTTTTACTAACAAACAAATTTGGATGAGAAACGTAAAAGATTTAAATGACAAACGTGAAAGTGTCCCGTTTTCTAGCTTAATAGCCAATAAAACATGGATCAAAAAGGACTGGGCTAAAAAATTCAATATTACTTCGGATATCACAAGATTTGTATGCTCTTTTTCAAGAAAACACCCTACTGAAAAAATGTTAAATAGATATGGACATAACATTTATGGATACAAAAACGATCGTATTGTTAATTTAATATCGCCAATTTATACAGCAAACGGAACTCCTCGATTTAGCCTTGTTATGGCTTATGACATCGTTTACGATTCGAATCTTGTGAAAGAGGAAATAAATTTTGTAGCAAACATTATAGATTTAATCAATATTTCAAATGATGAAAAAGTGGAATTGTTGACAAGGCTTTTATCATACTGGAATCTTTCTATTAAAGATAAAAAATGGAGCTACGAGAATGAAAGAAGATATGAAATTAGAATGTATGATGAATATAAATATATCGATTCAGAAATATTAGAATCATTCTTGAAAGTATCTAGTTCAATATATTTATTGCCCGATTTTGTTAATCGTGGGAACTTAATGTTTAATAAAATTAAAAATGAGCGAATTAATAAATTGAATTGTTTATCAGCTAGAGATTATTTATTCTGTGAAGATTGTTTGCAAGCAGACTTTGATTTTTATAATAGCGATGATTGTAAGTGTAAAGTTTGCAATTCTAAAAACGTTAGAAGAATAAAAGTATAAGAAAAACCATACCCTTTGAGCGATTATACTCATTGAGTATGGTTTTCCTTTCAACCTAAATTTGCCTAGATAAGTTAAATCCATAATCTACGACTTTTAAGAATGTCTTTTTTTCTTATATAATTTAT
>CAVCDW010000076.1:0-12577 GCA_963601055.1 Elusimicrobiaceae bacterium | reverse complement strand
TTTAGTTGATAAAAACGCTTACATTTGATAAAATTTAGTCATAAAGAAAAGAGGAATTAGAAATGAAGAAATTAATTTGTTTTATGGTAGGAGCGGCATCAGTTCTTGCTATGACATCTTGTGGTACTAAAGATGACAGTAAAGATAGTACTAATGATACGCCTAGTGATACTACTGGAGGAGACACAACAGGTGGAAATACTGGAGGAGATTCGAAAGGTGATGATTCAGAAACAGTAGTACAAACAAGACTTGAAGCACCAGTAATAACACTAAATAAAAATGTTGTTACATGGCCTAGTGTAGAGAACGCAACATCATATGTTGTGCGTCTTAATGGAACAACTCTAGATCCAATTACTACAACAACTTACACAATTAACGCAACTACTGCAGGAAATTATAAAGTTGAAGTTAAAGCTGTTCCTGCTGATAGTGTAAAGTATAAGGATTCATATTATTCTAATGAAGTAACTTATACTAAAGCTGCTTTAACACAAACTGATATCTTCTTTGTAGGAGATTCTACAGTATGTGAATTTGATGAAAAATATTTCTATCAAAGAGTAGGATATGGAACTGCATCTGTTGTTTCAAATTATTTTGACACAAACTATATTACAGTTCATGATCTTGCTTTATCTGGAAGAAGTTCAAAGAGCTTTATTGCAGAAGATAACTATAATACATTCAAAAAAGAAATTGGAACTGGAGACTATGTATTTATAGGTTTCGGTCATAATGATGAAAAAACAGAAGATGAGGCTAGAGGAACTTATGCAAATAAGGACGAAACTGATACTACATCATTTAAATATTATTTATATAATTATTATGTAAAAGTTGCCTTAGATGCAGGTGCTACACCAATACTTTGTACTCCTATTACAAGACTTAGTACAGAAGATGACTACACAGGTACTAATGTGCACATTACATCTGATGGAGATTATCCTGAAGCTATAAAAGAATTAGGTACAAAATATGAAGTACCTGTAATAGATCTTACAGGATATACATCAACATTATATAAAGAAAAAGGATATGATGAGGCTAAGAAATTCCATGCTGTAACATCAGGGTTATCACAAACTGAACCTAACTGGCAAGCAGTAGATAAAACACATATTAATATTTATGGTGCTAAAACTATTGTTTACCATATAACAGAAGAATTAAAGAAATTAAATCTTGATCTTGCGGATTATATTAAAGATGGAATCGTGGCACCTACTGAAAAGAATGATTTAGTAGTTGATTCTGATTATGTGTATACTTCATATACAGCGGTTGATTGGACAAACTATGAATATAAAAACTCATTAGCATTTAAAACAATTAGTGAAGGTTGGTATGGTACAGCATTCGGTGATTTAGGTGGAACTCCTGTAAATGGGGATGATACAGATTTAACAGCTAGTAAGAGTGGTTATATTGCGTCTGAAAAAACTGAAGGTGAATTCCTTGTAGGCCAATACACAGGTAAAGCTACAAGTAGTGATAGTAAATCAGAAATTGAATATAGTGGAGGCTATAAAGGTAAAATCGCAGCTACTTCAGAAGGTTATGCATTCTTATTCCAAAAGATTTCATCAAGTAAAAACTTCACAATTACAGCTAATTATACAATTTATGCTCAAAATGGTTATACATCTGATACAGCTAAAGCTCCAAATAAACAATCAGCATTTGGATTAATGTTACATGATGATTGTTACCTTCCTACAAAGGATGCTGGAATTGTATCAAATAGTGTTACTGCGTCCCTTCTTACAAATGGTACTGGTGATGCGATGAATGTTAACTTCGCAAGACAAAGCGCAGCTGAATTAGTAAAAGGTGTTGAAATAAATGATTACTACGGTGTAGGAGATACAGGTACTGCAACTCTTAAACGTGTAGGTCAAATTTATTATTGTACTATTACATTTAAAGGTGTAACATATGAAACAACATATACTGATTATTATTTTGATGTAAGAGATAGTGATTATTTCTATGTTGGTATGTTTGGTACAAGAGGTACAGTTGCTAAATGGACTAATGTTAATTTAACAATTGATGGAGATGCAGGACAAGCATAATATAATTAACCCGTGAGAAATCACGGGTTTTTGTTGCAAAAAACAAATATTTTTGGTATAGTTTTTCATGGGTGAATTAAATGAGCGTATTAAAGGTAACGGACGTTTCTCATGGATTTGGAGAAAGAACGATTTTAGAACATGCATCATTTGTTATGCAAAAAGGTGAACATATTGGTTTAGTTGGAGCTAATGGTGAAGGTAAATCTACATTCATTAATATTATAATGGGAAATATTACACCAGATGATGGTAAGATTGAATGGAATAAAAGAATAACTAAAGGTTATCTTGATCAATATACAAAACTTACTGAAGGACTAACTATTAAAGAATTTTTAAAAACAGCATTTTCTCATATGTATGATATGGAACAAGAAATGTATAAAATGTATGAAAAAATGGCTACTGCAACTGAAGAAGAAACTGCTTCAATGCTTGAAGAGATTGGTGAAATTCAATCTGAACTTGATACTTCAGGTTTTTATACAATAGATTCTAAAATAGAAGAAGTTGGTAATGGTTTAGGACTTGGAGATATAGGATATGATAAAGATGTTACTATGTTATCAGGAGGACAAAGAAGTAAGGTATTACTTACTAAATTAATCCTTGAAAATCCTATGATTTTAATTTTAGATGAGCCTACTAACTTTCTTGATGAATCACATATAAGATGGCTTACAAATTATCTTATAAATTATGAGAATGCTTTCCTTTTAGTATCTCATGATATACCATTCTTAAACAGTGTTGTAAATGTTATATACCATCTAGAAGATGGAACACTTACAAGATATAGTGGTAATTATGATTTGTTCCAAAAACTTCATCAAATTGAAATAGAACATCAAAATATAGCTTATGAAAAACAACAAAAAGAGATTCAAAAACTTGAAACTTTTATTGCTAAAAACAAAGCTAGAGTTGCGACAACAAACATGGCTAAATCACGTCAAAGACAATTAGATAAGATGGTAATTATTGATAAAGCATCTGAGAAAGTTAAACCTAATTTTAAATTCAAAGAAGCTCGTGCATCAGGTAAGTTTGTAATTACTTGTCGTGATCTTGTAATTGGATATGATACACCACTTTCAAAACCTATTAATCTTGTTATTGAACGTGGTCATAAATATGCAATAAGAGGCGCAAATGGAATTGGTAAATCTACACTTCTTAAAACAATGTTGGGTCAAATTAAACCTCTTAGTGGTAAAGTAGAATTAGACTATAATATTTTATATGGATACTTTGTACAAGAAGAGAAATATGAACGTACAACAGCCCATCAAGAAGTATGGAATATGTATCCTTCCCTTACTAATGCAGAGGTAAGAGGGGCACTTGCGGCTTGTGGACTTACAAAGGATAAAATAGATTCACTTATGGTAGTATTATCTGGAGGAGAAGCTGCTAAAGTAAGACTTTGCAAATTAATGCTTAAAGAATGTAATACACTTATTCTAGATGAGCCTACTAACCATCTAGATGTTCTTGCCAAAGAAGCATTAAAAGAAGCTGTACAAAACTTTAAAGGTACAGTAATTCTAGTTTCACATGAACCAGAATTCTATGATGGAGTAGTTGATACTATTCTAAATGCTGAAGAATGGACCACAAAAATAGTATAAAATAAGAAGATTTTTAATAATCTTCTTTTTTTATGAGATTGTAAACGTTCTATCTTGTTATTTTTTTATTAAAAAGTTAAAATAAATTATATTTATATTTAAGGAGTTAAACTATGAAAAAAAGAAAAATATTATTTACATCAGCTTTGTTAGCTTTAACAACATTATCTTTAGCTTCATGTGGAAGTAAAAGTGATAACGACTATGAAGTTGGAGTATTACAATATACAACACATACTGCTCTAGATAAAGCAACTGAAGGATTTAAAGCAGCTTTAACTAAGAAAGTCGAAGAAGCAGGTAAGACTGTAAAAATTACAGTTAAGAACCCTGAAGCAGATACAGCATCACTTCTTACTATGTCTAACCAATTAGTTAGAAATTCAGACTTAGTACTAGGTAATGCAACACCAGCCGCAACTCAATTAATATCTAGTGCCGCAACTGAAGGAAAGAGTAAATTACCTATTTTATTTACATCTGTTACAGACCCTGTTTCTGCTAAACTTGTATCATCATGGACAAACCATAGTGAGAATGTTACAGGAACATCAGATTTAAATCCAATTAATGCTCAAATGGATTTAATTCATGATTTTGATTCAACAGTAGATAAGATTGGTTTCTTATATAATGTTTCTGAAACAAATTCAAAATCACAAGTTGATTCGTGTAAAGCTTATTTATCAACAAACTATCCTAACATTCAAGCAGTTGTTAATACTGTATCTCAACAATCAGAAATTTCAAGTGCTGTAAATAAACTTATAAGTGATGGTTGTGATGCATTGTATCTTCCTACAGATAACCTTATGGCATCTAATATGACAGTTATATCAAATATAACTAACCCTAAGAAGATTCCTGTATATTGTGGTGAATCTGGAATGGTTGAATCAGGTGGTACTATGACACTTTCTATTTCATATTATGAACTTGGTTATACAACAGGAGAAATGGCTGCACAAATCTTACTTGATGGTAAAAAAGCATCTGAAATAGATGTTGTTGCCCAAACTGAATCTGAAAAGATGGAATTTGCGTACAACACTAATGCTATGACTACTATGAATTTAGCATTTAGTGATACATTTAAAACTAAATATAAAATAAGTTAATAGGAGAATTATATGAATATTATTTTAGATACACTTATGTATGGACTTCCATATGCTATACTTGCACTTGGTGTATTTGTTTCTTATAGAGTGCTAGATTTTGCGGATATGTCATGTGAAGGTACTTATGTACTAGGTGCCGCAACTTCCCTTGTTATGATATCAAACGGATTAAATCCTTGGTTTGCAACTTTAATGGGATTTGTTGCTGGATGTATTGGAGGACTTGTAACAGGACTCTTACATACCAAGCTAAAAATCAATGGACTTTTAGCTGGTATTATTACTCTTACTGCCTGTTTTTCAATAAATCTTGTAATATTTGGTATAACTAAAGGAGAATCTTTCTCTTTCGCAAATACGTATAATTCATTTATAACTCTAAAAGTTAATGTTGGAGAAGATCCTACAATATTTAGTTTTATGGGTGGATTGTTTAGTGTAAGAAAATATGGACTTATTATTGAATTATTTATTATCCTTGCAGTGCTTATTGGAATACTTTATGCGTTCTTTGGAACAGAAGTTGGTATGTCTATGAGAGCTGCTGGTATGAATAAGAAGATGGCAAGAACTCAAGGAATAAATACAGATTTTTATGTCATTTTAGGACTTGTAATATCAAATGGATTGATAGCTCTTGCAGGATGTATTGGAGCCCAAAGAGATTATACTGTATCATCTACATCAGGAACTGGAATGATTGTAATCGGACTTGCGGCTATCATCATCGGAGAAGCACTATTTGGTAAACGTTCATTTATAAACTGGATTATATCAGTATCTTTAGGTGCTATAGTTTACTATTTTGTAATTGCGGTTGCCTTATATTTAGGATTCCCATCACATTTATTAAAACTTTTATACGCAATACTTATTGTAATAATTCTTGCGTTTGGATTCTGTAAAGAAAAATATCATTGGAACTTTAATCTTTATGAATTTATTAGATCAAAAATATCAAAGAAAAAAGATGTTGTTGAACCAGTTTATGCAGAACAAGCATCTGAAGTAGAAACTATAGACGAATCACACGCAAAAATTGATAGAACTAAATCAATGCTACAAGTGTCTGATGCTTATAAAGTATTTAACAAATCTGGAAATAAAGAAGATTTAAAAGTGGCCTTAAATCACATGAACGTAGATATTAAAGAAGGAGAATTTGTAACTATTATCGGAGGTAATGGTTCAGGTAAATCTACATTCTTTAACTGTGTATCGGGTGTATATATTCTTGATGATGGTAAAATTTTAATTAATGGTGAAGATGTTACTAAAACAAAAGAATATAAAAGAGCTAAATATATAGGAAGAGTTGCACAAGACCCTTACCAAGGAACAGCTCAAAATATGTCTATTCTTGAAAATATGTCGATTGCTTCAAGACGTAATAGACGTAAAACACTAAAATGGGGATTTAATAAGAAAGAAACTAAAGAATATAAGAAATTACTTAGTTCATTAAATCTAGGTCTTGAAAATAGAATAAATACAAAAATAGGATTACTATCTGGTGGACAAAGACAAGCTGTAACACTACTTATGGCAACTATTAAAAGACCTGAATTATTATTCCTTGATGAACATACTGCGGCCTTAGACCCTAAGACAGCAAAAACAGTATTAGAGCTTACAGAACAAATTGTTGAAAGTAATAATCTTACAACAGTTATGGTAACTCACAATATGAAAGATGCGATTAGATATGGAAATAGATTATTAATGTTTAATAATGGAAAATGTATCTATGATGTTTCTGGTGAAGAGAAAAAGAATTTAACTGTAGAAACATTATTAAAGAAGTTTGAGAACGTTGAGTTCACAGATAAAGATATTTTAGGTTAAAAATTGAGTGGATTTTTCCACTCTTTTTTCTTATAATATAAAATGTTGTTGAAATAAAAAATCTAATTTAATAAAATAAGATTATATTATTTAGGAAGGTCGTGAATGGCTTAGGCTATATCTATGTTAGAATTAAAGTGTATTAAGGAAGATTTCTTTGGAAATGGTTATGTAATATATAAAGATGAAGAAAGAAAAGTGCCAGGACTTATTGAGGGTGAAATTGGAATATTTGAAGCTATTAAAAATGGTAAATATACTAACCTACACCTAATAGATATTAAGAATCCATCAAAAGATAGAATAGAGGCAGTTTGTCCTATATATAAGGAATGTGGTGGATGCCAATTCATGCATATGAATTATTCTCATGAATTAAAAATTAAAACCGATTATGTAAAGGAACTTTTTAAAACTTCAAGAACTCTAAAAATCTCTAATGTTATACCTATGGATAGTGAGTATGACTATAGAGATAAATGTCAAATGACATATAAACTTTCAAAGACTAAAAAAGTCGTTTGTGGATTTTATGAAGAAAAAAGCCATAAAGTTGTGCCAATTCTAAATTGTAGAATTCAAAACAGTAAAGCCACTAAAATTATTAATGGTATAAATCTTGCGCTTACAAGAAATAAAATTGAGCCATACGATGAAAGAACATCAAGAGGTATTATTAGACATGTTGTTATAAGAATTGGTGAATTTAGTAATGAAGTCATGGTATCTCTTGTCACTAACGGAGAATTCTTCCCAGGAAGAAAAAATGTTGTAAATGATATTTTAAAACAAAACCTTGGAATTACAACTATTGTACAAAACTTCAATGATAGAGATACATCAATAGTTCTTGGTGAAAGAGAAAGAGTATTATACGGTCCTGGATTTATTTATGATTATATTGATGAATTTAAATTTAAATTATCATCAAAATCATTCTATCAAGTTAATCCTAAAGGTATGAAGATTTTATATAAGAATGTTATTGAAAAATTAAATATTAAAAAGAATGAAGTTGTCCTAGATGCCTATAGTGGTGTTGGTACAATAGGTATTTTAATGTCTAAATACGCAAAAGTAGTATATTCTGTAGAATTAAATAAGGATGCGTATAAAGATGCGATTATTAATGCTAAATTAAACAACATTAATAATATTAAATTCTTTAATGATGATTCAACTAAATTCATTGTTGATTTAGCTAAGAATCATGTAAAAATTGATTTATTAGTTCTAGATCCTCCAAGAGAAGGTTCAACAAAAGAATTTATAAATGCTGTTGGAATGTTAAAACCACATAGAGTTATTTATGTATCGTGTGAACCTAAATCACTACAAAGAGATTTATATGATTTCACTAAGAACGGATATCAAATGGTATCAATTGATCCTGTTGATATGTTCCCAAGAACATCAAACCTAGAAAGTATTTGTCTTCTTACTTATCAAGATAGATAATGAATTAAAGTGCGATTTAGTAATTGCACTTTTTTTGCTTTGAACTGCTGGTTCATGTTCAAGAAATATTTACGTGATAAACTATATATGAAAAGGAGAAAAAGAGCCAAAATGAAAAAGTTTATATTAAAAGAAAACATGGATGTTATTGAAATTTATAAGGAAGGTAAATTCGAGGAATTTAAAGAAGCTTATTCCCACTTAGAAGAAGACCTCACAAGACTTATGAATCTAAGGATGTATTTTATGAAAACATATTATAGCTCCTTAAAGGTGAAAGAAGGTCCTAAGGAATATAAAAATGGAATTCTGGTAATTGATAACGAAGAAGATATTAAGAGAAGAGAAAATATATTTAATGATGAATACTTCCCTGAATTTGATAGTCTTGCAGGTATTTATCTAGGTGAAAAAAATCATAGGATTATGATTGGAAAAGGTAAACCAAATGAATTTGTCCCTGATGAAAATGGTAAATTATTCTATAACAAATATTTATGCAAAGGATATAGAAGAATAAACGTTAAAACAACGTTAGATGAAGCTATAGCCTTCAATAATCCAGATATAATAAATTTCATAAAATCATTCATGTAGTAGTAATAAAAGAGAATATCCTAAAAAATTGGATATTTTTTTGTGCTTTATTTGTAAAATCTTATTAAATTAAATATTAAATTTAATAAAGTTGACAAAACACATAAAAATGCTAAATTAATTTTATATAAAATTTAAGGAGATTTGTTATGTATAAAATTGGATTACTTGGATATGGAAAAATGGGTAGTGCTATCATAAACGGATTAGTAGACTCAAAGAAGTTTAAAAAAGAAGATATTTTAGTTTATTCTTTAAATAAAGAAGATATTATAAAAGATGGTTTTACTGCAGCTAGTAGTGAGACTGAATTATACACTAATTCAGAAACTTTTATATTTGCGATTAAACCTCAACAATTTGATGAGGTTATTAATATTTTAAAAAATGAAGAAAAACATCCAGAATTATTAATTACTATTGCGGCAGGTATTACTATTTCTTATCTTGAGAAGAATTTAGGTAGTGATTTAAAAATAGTGCGTGTAATGCCAAATCTAGGAGCTTCAATAAAGATGGCTGTTACTACTATGGCTAAAAATAATAACGTTGATGATGGGTCTTTAGAAACTGCTAAATCTATATTTTCGTCAATTGGTTCAGTTACTCTTGTAAAAGAAGAAGAGATAAATACATTATTACCACTTAATGGTTCATATCCTGCTTATATTTGGTATTTTATTCGTTCTTTCGTGCGTTATGCAAAAAAGAATGGTGTGTCTGAAGATGCGGCTAGAAAAATGCTTGCGGACGCAACTATAGGATGCGCTAAGATGTTAAATGACTCACCTAAGGATTTAGACACGCTTATTAATGATGTATGTTCTTATAAAGGAACTACTATTGAAGGTGTTATAGTATTTGATGAAAAGAAGCTTGATGATATTGTAGAAGAAGCTTCAGTAAAGTGCGCTAGAAGAAGTGAAGAATTAGCTAAGTAATAGAAATGAAGTACTTTGTACTTCTTTTTTATGTATTAAATAACAAAAAAACGGCCATAAGACCGTTTTATTTATTGCATTTCTGCAATTATTGCTAAAGTGGCGGTTCGTAAGCGATTCGAACGCTTGACAACACGCTTAGAAGGCGTGTGCTCTATCCAGCTGAGCTAACGAACCAGTTCAACAACATTAATGATTATAAAGGTTCAAACCCTAATAGTCAAGTATTTTTTTATTTTTTTTCATCAAACTTATCATCTTCTGGAATTATACGTCTATTTTTACCATGACCTTTAGTTTTGTATTTAATATATTTTTTACCTTTTTTATCACTTAGAGTAATTATAATTAAAAATACAAGTAAAACAATAACTAACAGAGCTGTACATACCATTCTCCACCATGAAGTGAATTTGAAAAACATAAGAATACCAAATGTAAGAGTAAGAAGTCCTGCTATAAGGTATGATATTAATTCTAATCTATATTTTTTTCTATTCTTTTTCTCTTGAACAAAAAGAGTAATGAAAGCTCCTATTAAAAATATTCCTACTAAGATTGCGGCACACGCAAAAAATTTCATAATTTATCACCAAATGTATAATATCATATTATTTTAAAAAATAAAATATAATGAATATATCATGTTTTTAAATATTTCATTTCGTTAAAATTAAAAATGTTAAAATTTTAATAGAAGAAATATCGAATATACTTGTTTTATAAACAAATATGTACTAAAATAGTGTATGTTAAATAAAGCGAGGTAATTAAAATGCTAAATATTAGATTTGAAAAAGCTAAAGAGCTTAAAGAAAAACCAGATCAAAACAATTTAGGATTTGGTAAATATTATACAGACCATATGTTTGTAATGGATTGGTATAAAGGAAAGGGATTCACTGATCCAAGAATTGTGCCATATGCTCCAATTCCTTTTGACCCTGCATGTCTTGTACTTCACTATGCACAAGAAACATTTGAAGGTTTAAAGGCTTATAAAACTGAAGATGGAAGAACTTTATTATTCCGTCCTGAAATGAACGCAAGAAGATTCCAAACATCTAATGAAAGATTATGTATGCCACAAGTTCCAGTTGAAGATTTCGTTCAAGCTGTAAAAGAACTTGTAAAAGTTGAGGAAGATTGGGTTCCAACTGCTCCTAATACTTCCCTATATATTAGACCATTTATGTTCGCATACCAACCAAAACTAGGAGTTCATGATGCTGAACATTACTTATTCATGATTATCTTATCACCAGTAGGTTCTTATTATCCAGAAGGATTAAAACCAATTAAAATTTATGTTGAAGAGAACATGGTTCGTGCCGTTACTGGTGGAACAGGATTTACTAAGTGTGGTGGAAACTATGCATCTTCAATCTTAGCTCAAATTGAAGCTGAAGCTAAGGGATATTCACAAGTACTATGGCTTGATGGAGTTCACAAAAAGTACATTGAAGAAGTTGGTACTATGAATGTAATGTTTAAGATTGATGGTGAAATCTATACAGCTCCAGCTGAACTTGGAAAAGGTTCTATCCTTCCAGGTGTTACACGTGATTCTATGATTAAACTTTTAAGATCTAAAGGTTATAAAGTTCATGATACAGAAGAAGAAAGAATTACAATTGATGATTTATTAAATGCTGCTAAAGAAGGAAAACTTGAAGAAGCTTTCGGAACTGGTACTGCTGCCGTAATTTCCCCAATTGGAGTTCTTGCATATAAAGATAAAGTATTCTTTGATAACCAAGAAATTGGACCTGTTTCACAAATGTTATTTGATACATTAACAGGTATTCAATGGGGACGTCTAAAAGACGAATTTGGTTGGACACTTGAAGTTAAGTAAAAATTAAAAATTGGGACATCGTGTCCCTTTTTTTCTACACCAAAATAATGTATAATTAATATGGTGTATAAAAATGGATTCAAATAAAAATAAAATAAGAATTGTAAAGATAATTGAATATTTAATATCAGAATCTGATGAAGATCATCCAGTATCAGTTGCGATGATTGTAGATTTCTTAAATGGTGAAGGAATTACTGCAGATAGAAAAACTATTTATTCTGATATCGACGCGATAAATGAACATTATATGATGGTTGTATGCATAAAAAAATCACAAAATTGGTATTATTGTAACGATCGTAAATTCGACCTTGCTGAAATTCAAGTGATAGTTTCTGCAATAGTATCTGCTGGATTTATTGATCCTAAAACAACACTTGAATTAATCAATAAATTATATGATCAAACATCACGTCATATCGCATCAGAAATTAAGAAAAATATATCTATTAAAAATCCGCTTAAGCATAACAACCCTGATGTTTTAAATTCAATTTATACTATAATTGAATCTATTAGAAAAAAGAAACAAATAAAGTACTTATATATAAAACATGACCTCGATCATAATGAGGTTGTCATAGCGCATAAATTTACAGCTGTAGATTTAATCTATAACGATAATTATTACTATGCTGTAATGGCCGGTGAAAAGAATGACAACATTCAATTCTATAATATCAGAATTGATAGAATGAGGGATGTTGAAATTCTAGAAGATTGTCAAGCATTAAAACATAAATATAATTCACAAGAATATATTAAGTCAAACTTTCAAATGTGGAATGGAAATGAAAAGAATATTGAACTTGAAATAACACCAGATATTGTAGACGCAATGTATGATAAATTTGGTGAGGGTAAATTTAAATTAGAACATCTTCCTAATGGAAATGCTAAATTCTTTTGTAAAGCTCCAATTTCACAAGCGTTCTTTGCGTGGGTTTTAACGTTTAAAGATAAAATTAAAATACTTACAGAAGATGTAAGAAATGAATTTGTTGATTATCTAAACACTGTGTTAAATATATATAAT
>CAVCDW010000075.1:0-16164 GCA_963601055.1 Elusimicrobiaceae bacterium | reverse complement strand
ATTATACACCATGTCTTTTGTACTGATTGGTATAATTGATTTTCTAAAAGAAGTATTACTTGTAGTAATTTCTCAAGGTTTTTCTAAAAAATTAAGATATGAAATGATTTTAAAAATACATAGAATTAAATATCTAAATTTTAAGAAGTATGATTCAGGAACTTTAGAAGCATTCTTCTCTAATGATGTTGAAGAAATAAATTCTTTAATTACATCAGGTGTTGTATCAATGGCAATTGATGCATTAAAAATTATAGGTATTATAATATCAATATTTATTTATTCTTATGTTTTTGGACTTATTTCTTTAGCTTTAATTCCGCTAATTGTAATATTTTCGTTATGGATAAGGAAAAAGATGTTTAAAGCCCAAAAAAGAAATAGGGAACTTGAAGCAGAAGTTAATAATTTACTTTTAGAAAATGTAGATAATATTGTAACAATCAAAAGTTTTAGAGAGTATGATAGTGCTATAAATAAATATGATAAAGTATTAGAAGATCATTTTAAGGCAAACACTAAAGCTAACACTTATGATGCGTTTTTTTCACCAGTTATGCAAATGACTAAAACTATAGTAATTGTTTTAATTATTATCTTATCTAGTGCATCAAATAATATATTTGGAATGTCTATAGGAATGGTCGCATCTTCAATAGATTTAATTACAAATTTATTTAAGCCAGTAGAAAATTTAGGTACTGAACTTCAAACAATTCAGAAATCTATGGCCGCAATATCCCACATCAATGAACTATTTATGCTTGATGAAGATGATGTTAAGAATATGATGATAGAAAATACTTCAGATTTTAAATTGGAATTTAGGAATGTTTATTATTCATATGATAATGAATGTGATGTATTTAAAGATTTTAATTTGGTTTTAACGAATAATGATAGAGTATCTTTAAAAGGAGTTTCAGGAAGTGGTAAATCAACATTATTTAAACTGGCATATGGTCTTATTAAACCTACAAAAGGTCGTGTTTTAATAAATGGTGTTGATACATATTTATTAAAAGATGAAGTGAAAAAATATATATTTGGTATTGTATATCAAGATTATTACTTCTCAGGTGGAAGCATTAAAGATGAAATTACGATGTTAAATAAAGATATAAGTGATGAAAGATGTTACGAGGTATTAAATCTTGTAGGACTTAATAGAGTTGATGATATTTATAAAGAACTTAAAATAAATGATTATTCAACAGGTGAATTATCATTATTTAATATCGCAAGAGCAATCATTTGTGAATCTAAGATTTTATTTCTTGATGAAATGAACGCAAAAATTGATTCTTTGAGTGCTAAAAAAATTATTGAGGTAATAAATAATGTATCTAATGATAAAATGGTTTTATCAATAAATCATTTTGGTGAAATGATTAATGATAGTAAAATATTAACTTTAAAGAAAATTTAATTGATTTTATAAAAGTTAAATGTTAAAATTAAATTATCTAAGAGAGTAGATGACCATTATAGGTTATAGTTTCGTCATCACGGAATTTATATATCCCGGAACTATATTAAATATCAAGACTTAGGTGTGCATGTCATACTTAGGTCTTTTTTTATTGCTAAGTGTGGTAAATATATTTATTCGGAGGTTTTTATGGAAAAGAAGGACTATAGTTGTAAAAGTATTTCTGATAGTTTAAATGAATTAAATACGACAAAAGATGGTCTAAGTCAAGAAGAAGCTAGCAAAAGACTTAATAGTTATGGTTATAACGAACTAAAAGAAAAGAAGAAGGATTCATGGTTTAAAATATTTTTAAGTCAATTAAAAGATCCTTTAATTTATGTTTTATTTGCGGCAATCCTTTTTACAATTATTGTGTCAATTTATGATACAGTAAAATCTATAAGAGATGGTAATGGATTTAGTTTCTTTAAAACAGGAGATTGGCCTGATGTAATTATAATTTTAGCGGTTATAATATTAAATGCTATAATAGGTACTATTCAAGAAATAAAGGCGAATACTTCCCTTGATGCCTTAAAGAAGATGTCAAGTCCTGAATCTGTTGTAATAAGGGATGGTAAGAAAATTAAGATTAAGTCAAGAGAACTTGTAGTAGGAGATGTTGTCTATATTGAAGAAGGAGATACAATTGGAGCGGATCTTAGGCTTATTGAGACAATTAACTTAAAATGTATGGAATCATCCCTTACAGGTGAATCTAATGCGGTCCTTAAAAATGCAGATATAACATTTAGTGATACAGCCCCACTTGGTGATAGAATTAATATGGCTTATATGTCTACTACAGTTTCTTATGGTAGAGGATATGGTGTTGTATGTAATACTGCGATGAATACTGAAATTGGTTTAATTGCTGATGCGCTAGATTCAGATGAAGATAGTGAAACACCACTTCAAAAAGTATTAGCACGTCTTTCTAAGTTCTTAGGAATTCTTACCTTTGGTATAGTACTAGCAGTACTTTTAGCTGAAATTATTTGGATTTTTGTTGATAATAATGAATCTAATGTTGATATGTGGATTGAAGCATTACTATCCGCAATCTCCCTTGCGGTTGCGGCAGTACCAGAAGGATTATCAGCAGTTGTAACTATTGTATTATCACTTGGAGTATCTAGAATGGTTAAAGCTAACACAATAGTAAGAAAACTTCCATCTGTTGAAACTCTTGGTGCAGTATCTGTTGTATGTAGTGATAAAACAGGTACTCTTACTCAAAATAAAATGACAGTACTTGAAGCTTATACCGATAATAAATATTTTAAAAAAGAAGAGTTCAAATCATCATCAAATAATGATTTAGTACTTCTAGCCAAAGGTATGACACTTTGTTCAAACGCAACTGTTGAAGGTGGATTATTTGGAGATCCTACTGAAATAGCTTTAGTTAATATGGCTCTTGAAATGGGATATAGTAAAAAGGCGCTTGAAGAAGAATCTCCTCGTCTTAACGAACTACCATTTGATTCTGTAAGAAAAATGATGTCTACCGCCCATGATGGAATTATTTATACTAAAGGTGCACTAGATTCTATTTTAAAACACACTACAAAGATTTTAGATAATGGTAATGTTCGTGATATTACAGATTCTGATATCAATAACATAATGGACGCAAATTCTTATTTTGCAAAAAAAGCACTAAGAACCCTAGCGCTTGCATATAATAATAAAGATTCTATTTTAGAAGAAGATTTAATTTTTGTAGGATTATGTGCCATGATTGATCCACCACGTCCTGAATGTAGGGATGCAGTTCTTAAATTTAAGGATGCTGGAATTAAAACTGTAATGATTACAGGTGATCATAAAGATACAGCTTTTGAAATCGCAAAAGAATTATCAATTGTAGAATCAATTGATGATTGTTATACAGGTGCTGATATTGATTTAATGAGCGCAGAAGAACTACAAAAAGTATGTCTTACAGCTCGTGTTTTTGCAAGAGTTTCTCCTAAAAATAAAGTTGATATTGTAAAAGCCTTCCAAGCTAATGGTAATATTTGCGCAATGACAGGAGACGGTGTTAATGATGCGCCATCATTAAAACAAGCTGACATTGGAATTGCGATGGGAATTACTGGTACAGACGTATCTAAAGGTGCGGCTGATATGGTTTTAGTTGATGATAACTTTGCCTCAATTGAAAAGGCATGTGAAGAAGGAAGGGGAATGTATGAAAACATTAAGAAAACAGTTTTATTCCTACTTTCATCAAATATTGCAGAAGTTTTAGTAATGTTCTTATTAATTATAATAGGACTTCCTGCGCCACTTATTGCGATTCACCTACTTTGGGTAAATCTTGTGACTGACTCACTTCCAGCAATAGCTCTTGGTATGCAACCAAAAGAAAAAGATATCATGAAGAATAAGCCAAGAAATCCAAATGATTCAATATTCGCAAATGGAGGACTTAAAACAACTCTTCTTTATGGTTCTTTCTTAACACTAGGAGTAATAATAGCTTACTTTATTCCAGCATGGACTAATGGAGTATATTCCTTAACTAAGATTAAAGATTATTATGAAACAACAGAAAAAGTCCTACATCAAGCTCAAACTATGGCATTCACAACACTTGCGTTTAGTGAATTATTCCATATGGTTGGTATGTCTGATGTTAAAAAATCATTTGTGCATGTATTTAAAGATAAAAATATAATGATGTTAATCGCATTCATTTTAGGAATATCTTTACAACTTCTTGTTATTGAAGTACCATTCCTACAAAAGATTTTTGATACCGCAAACCTTACAGCTAAGATGTGGTTATGGACCGCAATATTATCTTTAATTCCTTTATTTATGCATGAAATATTAAATTTAGGTAGAAGAATTTTTAAAAAGAAGTTATAATAAAATAAACATTGCTTAACTGCTTAATGCATGTTAAGCATTTATTTTTGGAGTTAATATGATTTCAGTTGAAGAATTAAGAAACCTTATTGAAAAAGAATATGACAATGCAGATGAAATAATTGAAGGACTATTTTCTAAAAGATTAAATTCTTTTAGAATTAATACCTTAAAAATTAACGTAATAGATTGTTTAAAGGAATTAGATAGATTAAATATATCATATAAAAAAAGTGATATTTCAGAATACTCATATCAAACAGAGACTGATAATAAAACACTTATGAATCTTGATTTATTTAAAAATGGTGAAATATACCTACAATCCCTATCATCTCAACTTCCACCACTTTTCTTAGATTTAAATGATTCAAAAGATATTCTTGATATGTGTGCAGCTCCAGGTGGTAAAACATCATTCATCTCTATGTTACAACCTAAAGCCGCAATTCTTGCGATAGAGTGTGATAAGATTAGATTTGAACGCTTAAATTACAACCTTAACCATCTAGGATGTACTAATTGTAGAACTATGAAGACGGACGCTAAAAAACTTGATTCATTTTTTAGATTTGATTCAATTTTATTAGATGCGCCATGTAGTGGAAGTGGTACTATTAACAAAGATAATGATTTAAATGCATTTTCTTATAAACTAGTATTAAATAGTGCTAAATTACAAAAAGAACTATTAAAAAAAGCACTTGAAATATTAAAACCTGGTTGTAGTATGATTTATTCAACTTGTTCAATTTTAAAAGAAGAAAATGAAGAAGTGTTAAAAAGTGTATTAAATAAAAAATATAAGCTAGAACCTCTTGATATTAAAGCACCACTTTTAGAATCCACTCTTGATAATACTTACACAATAAAGCCCTCAAGTATGTATGAAGGATTCTTTATCGCAAAAATTAGAAAGTTAGGTTAAATATGAGAAGATTAAAGATTCATGGAATTTATAAACATTTTAAAGGTAATTATTATATAGTAGAAGATTTAGCATATGATTCTGAGACTAAAGAAGAAATTGTAGTATATAGAAGATTATATGATGATAATTCCCTTTGGGTAAGACCACTTAAGATGTTTTTATCAGAAGTAGATCACAATAAATATCCTGCAGTAAAACAAAAATATCGTTTTATGCTTGTTCATAACAAGAAAATAGATTAAAATACAAGAAAAGAAAAGAGGAAATATTATGAATTTTTCAAACATTATAACAGCTATGCAAAATTATTATACATTTAATATGGATATATTAGAAAATAACGAGGAGAAATTACTTTTAACATCACAAGTTAATGTAAAAGAACATCTAGATGTTCCATTCTTCCTTCAACTTTTATTATATAAAGGTGGAACACTTCATATTGTTATGACATTTGATGAGGTTGATAGTAATTTAGAAAATTTAAAATTAATTAATAAAATTAATTCTAATAACCCAACTATAGTTGCCTATATTAGAGATGATAACAATAGATTAGAACTTCATGCGTCAAACAACTGTGGAGATTCTGAAGAACTTGTTTTCTATAATATTCAATATATTCTAGATTTATTCTTAAAAGAGAATATTATGCAATATTTAAAACCACTTACTCAAAATATTATTAAAGAACTTAATTAATAATTATGTGAAATAATGAAAAATAATTATTATTCGTAATTATTATTTTAAATATGATACAATACTAATGGTGATTTTTATGGAAAATAATGAACTAAATAAAGAAACACAAGAAGCTCATGAAAAAGTTTTAAAAGCTAAAGAAGATTATTATGCTCAAGAGCTTAAAAATAAAAGACAAGTAAGATATTTTAAAGCGCTAGTATACGCAATAACAATTATTATGTTATGCCTTGGGGCAGTAACATTTATAATTCAATTTTGTCTTGATAAGAGTTATTTCTTTACATCAAAAATATCTATTCCAATTATAACAATTTTATTTGGAACTGACGCAATTCTTTTAACAAGAATTAATGGTAAGATGTCAAGAACAAGTAATATTAAGGGTGATGTAATAGAACTTATTATAGGAATATGCTTAGTAGTGCTTGGAGTAATTTGGCTTATTACTAACATAATTTAATACAAATACTTAACAAAAATAGTAGGATATGCTATAATGTGGGTGCTAGGATAACCCGTGGAACCCAAATTATTGAAGGCTGGTTTGAGGTATAATTTGTGTTGAAGGCCCTTAAGTGGGAATCCTAATAATTAACCATGAGAACCTATTTGTGGACTGTCGTAGTTCTCACGTGTCCTAGCACTAATTTGATTTATAAAGGGAATTTATATTCCCTTTTCTTTTTATAAAAATTCCCATACTTGAAAAATAGAATTTGTTTTGATATAATTTCTTGTAATTATGTAAAGGAATAAATAAAATGGAAAACAAATTTAGTGAATTAAATGTAAGTGAAGATATTATTTTATCTTTAAATGAAAATGAAATATATGAACCTTCTGAAATTCAAGCCGCAGCTATTGGTCCAATGCTTGAAGGTCTTGATGTTATAGGCCAAGCTCAAACAGGTACAGGTAAAACTTTTGCGTATGGTATTCCTGTTATTATGAAGACAGATGTTAAAACTTCAAATGTAGAAACATTAATCTTATGTCCTACAAGAGAACTTGGTATTCAAGTCGCAAAAGAATTAAATAAACTTACCTCTCATAAAAAAGGAGTAAGAATTGTGACAGTTTATGGTGGAGAATCATACCAAATTCAAATTAGAGCTTTAAAAAATAAACCTCAAATTGTCGTTGGTACACCAGGACGTATTATTGATTTAATGGAAAGAGGACTTTTAAAGTTCAATAACGTTAAAACATTAGTATTAGACGAAGCTGATGAAATGTTAAATATGGGATTTAAAGAGGATCTTGAACATATTTTAAAACAAACACCAGTTGAAAGACAAACTGCCCTTTTTAGCGCAACTATGCCTGAATTTATTAAAAATGTCGCAAAAAATTATCAAAAGAATCCAGTTCACATTGTTATTAAAAAGAAGACATTAACTGCTCAAAATATAAGTCAAGTAGGTTATTTATGTAGAAGAGAAAGTAAGAAAGATTTACTTGTAAGACTACTTGATTATTATTCTTTTAAAAACTGTATAATATTTGCGAATACAAAAGCTATGGTTGATGAATTAACTCTTGATTTAAATAAAATGGGATATAAAGTTGATGGTCTACATGGAGATTTAAAACAAAATGTTCGTGATAGAGTTATGGAACAATTTAAAAATGGAATTACTAAAATCTTAGTTGCGACTGACGTTGCGGCACGTGGTATTGATATTTCAGGACTTGAGGGAATCATTAACTATGATATTCCTCAAGAGTTAGAGTTATATGTACATCGTATCGGACGTACAGGTCGTGCAGGAGCAGAGGGTATATCTATATCTATTTTATCTCCTTTTGAACAAAGAAGATTAAAAGATATTGAGCGTTATACTAAAAAAGAAATTACTATGCTTGAAATACCTTCAGTTGAAGAAATTAGAGAAAAAGTTTCTTTAAAACATTATGATAAGATTTTAGAAGAAATTTCTTTAAATAAACCAATTAAAAACAATCAATTATTACTTGGTAAATTATCACGTCTTGATATAGACCCTACAACTCTTATAAATGCGCTTATTAATATGGCTCTTCCACAAAATAAAGTGTATAATAACATTACACCTATTAAACAAAGAGTTGAAAAGAAAGAAACTTATCAAGCTCAAAAGAATAAGCCAGGTAAAAAGAGTTTTATATATGCTCATTTAAATATAGGTAAAAAGGAATTATTACGTCCACAAGCATTACTACAACTTATGGAAAAAACTGCTGGAGTAAGAAAAAGCAATGTTGGTGATATAGTAATACGTAAAAGTGGAACTAATATAGAAATAACTCAAGAAGCATATAGTTATTTAAAGAAATTAAATGGTTATAAATACGAAGGAACAAGGATAGCTGTAAGTAAAGTTTTAAGCCTTGATTAGGTATAATATGAGAATTAATGCAGGAAAATTTAGAAATCATAATATAGATATGTGTAACTTAGATACTACAAGAGAAACTTCTGATAAAGTAAGACAAGCAATTTTTAATCTTATTGGTCAGTTTTTTGAGGGTGGTATTGCCCTAGATTTATTTGCAGGTTCTGGCGCAATGGGGTTTGAAGCATATTCTAGAGGAATTTCTAAAATTTATTTAAATGACATTAATTCAAAAGCTTTAGATGTTTGTAAGAAAAACGCATCAAAACTAAAAATTACGAACGATGTAGTATTTTCTAATCTTGATTACAAAAAAGCATTAGAAAGCTATAAAGGGATTAAATTTGATTTGATATTCTTAGATCCTCCTTATGCTATGCAAAATGTTGATGAGATAATATCTATTATTGATTCTTATAATCTACAAGATGATGGTGGAATTATTTCTTTTGAAATGGAGAAGAAAACAATTTGTAGCGAATCTATTTTAAATTATAAACTTGTAAAAGATAGAAGTTATGGAATAAAACGAGTATGTATATTCAAGAAGGGAGCCCTTTAAGATGAATATTAATTCAATGGACAAAGTACGTTATGAAGTACTTTCTAAAACATTAAAATTATTTAAACAAAAGGGTTGGTTTGAAAAACTAAACTCTTCAAATATAATGGTTTTTGATTCAAATAAACAACAATTTGCCTTAACTTTCACATCTAAGGGTGAAAGAGTCAATTATGGAATAACTTTCTTTGATGGATTAAATGGTATTGAATCTTTAAATGATATGTTAACTCTACCAAGAGATGTTCTTACAGAAGCAAGTTTTAACGCAATCGTGATATCGTTTAAAGATGAAGATGAACTAAGCATGAATGACCTAGATTTCTTTAGAAAAAGAAAAATTCGTATTAAAGCAAAAGATAATCTTACTTTTTTAACTTATAAAGAAGGATTTGCGCCATATGTTTCAACAATAAAAGAAGCTAACACGCTTTTATCATCACTTTCTTTGTTTTATAGTGTATTTAAAGATTGTGACGTGGAAGTTATTGAAAAATTTAAAGAGCCAAACGTTCAATCAATGTTATGTTATGTAGACACAAAGAATCAAGAGTATTCATTATCATATGGAATGTTACCTACAATTTTAAAAGATGTTAAACCACGTAAGGTTTTAGATTATGAATTAGAAATGTTTAAAGGTATTCCTCAAAAAGATTATGAAATGAAATTAATTACTGAATACATTAATATTCCCATTTCAATTGATGAGTGTAATAAGGCAATCGCCCCACTTTTAATTTCAACTACAGAAAATGATCTATCTGATTTTTCTTATTTAGTTTCTTTAAAACAAGATCAAATTGATCAAATGTTATTTTTCTTAAAAGAATATTTTGAAAAGAACGGAATGCCTACCAGAATTGTCTTTAAACAACAATATTTCTATAATGCTTTCTTTAATTTGTTTAAAAAGTTTAATATAGAATGTTCACTTGATAAAACACTTTTCTGTAAAGAGTTTGTAGCAATCAGAGAAGCTTGTGGTGATACATTTAAAACAAACTTTCTTGATCAAGCGTTCAGAACAGTTGCGAGCGAACTATTTATTGAATCTTTAAATACTTTAAAGACAGCTATTACAGCACTAAAATCTAATGGAGATTGTGAAATTAATATTAATAATGATATGGCTTCGCTTTGTGATGCGTTCTTTATGAAAATATTTGGGAATAAGCCTGAAGAAATTGATGAAGAAGATGATGAAATCATGGATTATAGTGAAGACAATGATACAAATTTAGTATCTTAATTTAAATTAGCACCTTTTAGGTGCTTTTTTAGTATTAATAGATAATATCGATTGATATTTAATATTAGTTAAAATTTTTACTTATTTGTTATATAAATAATATTTTTATGAAACTAGAGACGAAAGGCAAAAAAACAACTTTCGCCCAATAAAAAGGTTATTATTTTGATAAATATTAAAAAAATAAGAACTTTTTACGTTTTATGTTAGAAAATATCTTTAAAATCACTATAAAAATGTGATAGAATAAAGTATATTACAATTTATTGTAGTCAATATAAAAAAAGGAGATCTTGTTATGCGTGATAGAATTTTAAAATTAATCGAAAAGAATAGTAGAATAAATCTAAGTGAAGCCGCGGTTATGCTTGGAATTAGTGAAACTGAGTTAGCTAATGAGATTAGCCAAATGGAAAAAGAAAAGATTATTTGTGGTTATCACACATTAATCAATTGGGAAAAAACTGATAATGAAAAAGTTTCAGCGCTTATTGAAGTTAAAGTAACACCACAAAGAGGTAATGGTTTTGATAAGATTGCAGAACGTATTTATAAATTTGATGAAGTAGATGCTGTTTATTTAATGTCTGGTGGATTTGATTTTACAGTTTTAATCGAAGGAAGAACAATGAAAGAAGTTGCGCTATTTGTCGCAAATAAACTTTCTACAATGGATTCAATTCAATCTACATCTACTCACTTTGTTTTAAAGAAGTATAAATATAATGGAACTGTGCTTGAAGAAGATGCGAAAGATGAAAGGATGATTGTAACACCATGAGAAAATTTATAAATTCTACTGTTGAAAATCTTAAACCATCTGGTATTCGTAAATTTTTTGATATAGCATCATTATATGATGATGTTATTTCTTTAGGTGTTGGTGAACCTGATTTTGAAACTCCTTGGCATATAAGAGAAGAAGGAATTTATGCACTTGAAAGAGGTAAGACAGTATATACTTCGAATTCTGGTCTAAAAGAACTTCGTGAAGAAATATGTAAATATACATTAAGACATATTGATGTTTCATATGATCCATTAAACGAATGTTTAGTAACAGTTGGTGGAAGTGAAGCTATAGATCTTGCGATGCGCTCTATGATTGAGCCCGGGGATGAAGTTATAGTTCCTGAACCATCATATGTAGCATATACTCCAACAATAATTTTAGCTGGTGGAAAACCTGTTATTATTAATTTAAAAGAAGAGAATGAATTTAGACTTACAAAAGAAGAATTAGAAGAAAAAATAACTTCTAAAACTAAGATTTTAGTATTACCATTCCCTAATAATCCCACAGGGGCTATTATGGAATATAGTGATTTAGAAAGTATTGCAGAAGTTTGTATTAAACATGACCTTATGGTAGTTTCTGATGAAATATATTCTGCATTAACTTATAAAGGTGAACATGTATCTATCGCATCTTTACCCGGAATGAAAGAAAGATGTATAATGATAAATGGTTTTTCTAAAGCATTCTCAATGACAGGTTGGAGACTTGGATATGCATGTGGACCTAAAGAAGTTATTAAACAAATGACAAAGATTCATCAATTCTGCATAATGTGTGCTCCAACAAATTCACAGTATGCGGCAATCGAAGCCTTAAAAAATGGCGAAGATGATGTTTTAAAGATGAGAGAAAATTATGATGAAAGAAGAAGATTCTTAATCAATGAATTTAAAAATATGGGAATTGATTGTTTTGAACCATATGGTGCTTTCTATGTTTTCCCAAATATAAAAAAGTTTGGACTTTCGTCAGATGAATTTGCGACTAAACTGCTTGAAGAAGAACATGTAGTAGTAGTTCCAGGAACAGCCTTTGGAGACTGTGGTGAGGGATTTCTTCGTATTTCATATGCTTATTCAATAGATTCACTTAAAAAAGCATTAGAAAGAATTAAAAAGTTTATTGAAAAGTTAAATAAATAGTTTACACAATTTATTTATTTTGTTAAAATTATAGTATAGCGAATGGAAGAAGAGTAATAAATAATAATTATTTTAAGCGAGGATTGTTGGTGAAAGAATCTATTAATTATGTTTATGAAGACACTTTCAAGTTTGTATTAATCTACAACGTACCAGGCGTTAACGGTCCTAAGTGCTAGCATTGCTAGAATTAAGGTGGTATCACGTTTAAGCGTCCTTAAAATTAAGGACGTTTTTATTTTAAAAAGGAGAATATTTATGACTATTGCAAAACCAAAAGGAACAGTTGATATACTTCAAGAAGAAGCATTAAAGTGGGTTATGATGGAGGCTAGAATTAGAAAAGTTTGTAAACTTTATAATTTCTCTGAAATCAGAACTCCAATATTTGAATCTGGTGAATTATTCCATAGAAATCAAAATGATTCATCAGATATGGTAACAAAAGAAACATATGATTTTAAAGATAGAGGAGATAGAAACATGACTCTAAGACCTGAGGGTACTGCAGGTGTTGCTAGAGCGTTTATTGAAAATAAATTATATGTCACAAATCCTGTATCTAAATTATTTTATATGGGACCTATGTTTAGATATGAAAGAGCACAAAGAGGAAGACAAAGACAATTCCATCAATTTGGTATTGAGGCTTTAGGTTCTGAGTCTCCATTAATGGATGTAGAAGTTATTTCTTGTGCTGTAGCTATCATAAAAGAATTTGGATTATCAGGAATTAAAGTTAAAATTAATTCAATTGGTGATGAAGAATCAAGAAGTGCTTATAAAGATGTTTTAGTTAACTATTTTAAAGCCTATGAAGATGATTTATGTGAAGACTGTAAATTAAGACTTCATAAAAATCCTTTAAGAATTCTTGACTGTAAGGTAGATCACAATAAAGATTATTTTTTAGGAGCACCTAAGATTAATGATTACCTAAACGATATATCTAAAAAACATTTTAATGATGTACTTGAAGGATTAAAGAATTTAAATATTGATTATGAAATTGATTATAATCTAGTACGTGGACTTGATTATTATACTCATACTGTATTTGAAATTGAAGTTGATTGTGCTGAACTTGGTGCACAAAATGTAATTTGTGCTGGTGGAAGATATAATAATCTAATAAAAGAGTTAGGAGGACCAGATACACCATCATGTGGTCTTGCGTTTGGTCTTGAAAGATTATTATTCGCCCTTGAAAGCGAAGGTAAAAAGCTTGTTAAAGATCCTATGTCTCACCTATTTATTATTGCGATGGGTGATGAGGCTATTAAAAAAGGATCTCAATTATTAAATACATGCCGTATGGGTGGTTTAATTAGTGAAATGGATTATTCAAATAAATCACTAAAAGCCCAATTTAAATTAGCGGATAAACTAAATCCTATGTTTACTGCGATTATTGGTGATGAAGAAATCAAGAATAATACTATAAATATTAAAAATAATGCGACAAAGACTCAAGAGTCTATTGCGCTAGATTCATTATATGATTATATTTATAACTATTTAATGGAAAATTCACAATGCCATCATTGTAAGAAGTAAGGAGTTTATTATGGAAAGAACAAAAATTAAAAATATTAAATTAGAAGAAGTTAATAAAGTTTCAGGATTTGTTGAAACTATAAGAAATAAAAAAGCTATGTGCTTTATAGTTCTTCGTGATATTTCAGGAAAACTACAAATCACAGTTGAAAAAGCATCACATGAAGATTTATGCCCTATCTTAGATCAAATTACAGTTGATTCTGTAATTACTTGTGAAGGTGTTGTAAAAGCTTCTGAATACGTAAAATTAAATGGAATGGAAATGTATCCAGATACAATTAAAATTGAAAGTATTGCATCTCCATCTCCAATAGTAGCTCCTAAGGGTGAAGAAACAAATATTGATTTAAGACTTGATTATCGTTGGATTGATATTAGAACTGATAAGAATACATTAATGTTTGAAGTTCAATCATGCTTCGTAAATGCGATGAGAGAATTTTTAAATCAAAATGAATTTATTGAAATTCATACGCCAAAATTAATTGGTGCTGAATCAGAATCAGGAGCCGGAGTATTTAAAGTAGATTATTTTGATACTAACGCATATCTTGCTCAATCACCTCAATTCTACAAACAAATGGCTATGGCATCAGGTTTAGAACGTATTTATGAAACAGGACCTGTATTTAGAGCTGAGAAGTTTGCGTCTCGTAAACACTCAACTGAATTCACATCATTCGATCTTGAATTCTCATACATTAATTCTTATGAAGATGTAATGAAGATGGAAGAAGATCTTGTAACTTATGCCCTAGAGAAAGTTTCTGCTAAGTATAAGGATAAGATTAAAGAAGTATTTGGAATTGATATTGTAGTACCTACTAAACCTTTCCCACGTATTGATCTTCATGATTTATATGATGAACTTGAAGCACGTTATGGATACAAAGTTGATGAAAGTGAAAAAGGTGATCTTACAACTGAAGGAGAAAGAATGTGCAAACAATTTGCGATGGACAAATATGGACATGAATTCTTATTCGTTACAGGATATTCTAAGGAAAATAGAGCTTTCTATCATATGCGTAATGAAAAAGGCGTTCCTTGTGGATATGATTTAATTTGGAAGGGTTGTGAAATCACAACAGGTGCTCAACGTGAACATAGATATGATATCTTAAAAGCCCAAGCCAATGAAAAAGGTTTAGGAAAAGATATCGAATTCTATCTTGAATTCTTCAAGTATGGTGTACCACCTCATGGAGGATTTGCGATTGGTGTAGATAGAATGACTATGTTAATATTTAATGTAGGAATTAAGGAAGCTGAATTCATCTTCCGTGGACCAGACAGATTAAATCCATAGTTTGTGGAGGTATTTTATGCAAAATAAAGAATATATATCTTGGGATGAGTATTTTATGGGAGTTGCGCTCCTTTCAGCTAAAAGAAGTAAAGATCCTCATACTAAGGTAGGAGCTTGTATAGTAAATCAAAAGAAGAGAATTGTAGGTATTGGCTATAATGGTTTTCCTATGGGATGCGATGATAAAACATTCCCATGGGGAAATAATAAAGAAAATGACAATTTAGATACAAAATACCCTTATGTTGTTCATGCTGAAGCTAATGCCATATTAAATTCTAATATTTCATCTTTAGATGGAACAACACTTTATGTATCACTTTTCCCATGCAATGATTGTGCTAAATTAATAATTCAATCAGGTATAAAACATATTATTTTTATGGATGATAAATATAAAGATAGTGAATCAAATATTGCGTCTCGTAGAATGTTTGATGCAGCTGGTGTTACATACAAAAAACTTGATGAGGTATTAAAAGTAGAAATCAATGAAGTACGTGATTAAAAAACATAAAATCCTATTCTTACTATATCTTCCATTCTTTATTTTTGTTTTAGTAATATGTTTATATAAAACAAATTATAGTGCGACTACAACAGGTGGAATATCAAATTTAAATTCTATTTTTGAAGTTGAAAATAGTACAAAAACAAAAGGATCATTAAATAGTGTTTTTGTCTATGATACTGATAAAATTTCAATATTTCAAAAATGGGTTACAAAATTAGATAAAAACGCAACTGTTTATGAACCATCAAAAAACTATTCTCTCTTTAGTGCATCAGATACAAATAAAATGGGAATAATTCAAAAGAATCAATCATTAGAAGCTTCTATTATTAAAGCTTATAATACTGCAAAAGAGACAAATTCAAGCATAAATCTTAATTATAGTTTCACAGGTTTAATTGTAAGCTATTATATGATATCTGATTCTATGCAATTTAAGTTAGGAGATATTATAACAAAAATTGGTGATGTTTCATCATCTGATGGTGAAGAAGCACTATATAAAGCCTACATATATATGTATGAAAATACAAATGTTGAAGTGTTAAGAGATAATAAAATTATTTCTTTAACATTAAATAGAGGCTCTTCAAATTATATAAAAGATGAGAAAATATATTCTAATATAAGTGTTTATAAAAAATATATGGTAGATTAT
>CAVCDW010000074.1:0-16249 GCA_963601055.1 Elusimicrobiaceae bacterium | reverse complement strand
CTACTCGGGACTTTCACCCTTTAGATATATAACATGCCCGTCACACAACAAAAAGTCCCAAGAAATTAATCTTGAGACTTAATTTGTTACTTGATATTTTTGTAAACATCAACTAGATTATCAACAGTAAATCCATAATATTCATGAATATACTTAAGAGGTGATGAAATACCAAATGAATTAATACCATATACATTCTTTGCATATTTATACCAACTCATAGTATGTCCCATTTCTATTGCTAAACGCTTTGTTACATTTGATGGTAACACACTCTCTTGATATTTTGCATCTTGTTTATCAAATAAGAATTGTGATGGCATTGAAACTACACGTACAAAAGTATTTTCTTCTGCTAATTTTTTAGCAACTTCAATTGCTAATTCTAATTCAGATCCACACGCAATTAAAATACCTTCATAGTTCTTGTTAGCTTCATAAGCTACATAAGCACCTTTTTCTACTAATTCTTCTTTTGTTTCAGAAAGGTTAGTTAAAGGTTGACGAGTTGTAGTGATTGCAGTTGGAGTTAATTCTGATTTAAACGCAAGTTTTAATGCAGCCTTAACTTCTTTTGCATCAGCTGGTCTTATAACATTAAAGTTAGGAATTGAACGTAACATTGTTAATTGTTCAATTGGTTGATGTGTAGGTCCATCTTCTCCAACACATACTGTATCGTGTGAGAATATAAAGATTGATGGGATTTGCATAATTGCCGCAAGTCTTAATGCTGGTTTCATATAATCACTAAAGATAAAGAATCCTGCACCAAATGCCTTAAGTCCACCATGAAGAGTAATACCGTTTACGATTGCTGTCATCGCATGTTCACGAACACCAAACTTAATATTACGACCGTGTCTTGTATCATATTCAAATACTCCGTTAGCTCCTTTAACAAATGTTGAAGGAGTAAGGTCTGCAGATCCACCGATTGCGTTTGGAACATCAATACTGATTTGGTCTAACATCTTTCCTAAAATCTTACGAGTTGATTCTTTAGTTCCGATTTCATATGTAGGAAGATTTTCATCAATGATTTCAAAATCATTGTTGATAAAATGCATTAATTCATCATATTCTGCTTTATATTTCTTCTCATATTTTTGAAGTGTTACTGACCATAATGAATCTTTATTATCACCACGTTCAATAATTGTTTGTTTGAATAAATCATATACTCTCTTATCAACTTCAAATGGTTCATAATCATATTCAAGATTCTTTCTTAAAATCTTAGTATTATCTTCACCAAGTGGAGCTCCATGTACTGCACTTTCTCCACAGTTTGGTGCACCATAACCAATAACTGTTTTTATTTCAATAATTGTAGGTTTTGTTGTTTCAGCCTTAGCCTCGCTAATAGCTTTGTCAATCGCATCTACATCATTACCATCTTCTACAAATAAATATTGCCAGTTCATAGCTTCAAATTTATTCTTACAAGAATCAGTATTTGTTAAAGCTACTTCTCCATCTAATTGAATATCATTAGAATCGTATAAAACAATAAGTTTAGAAAGGTGAAGATGTCCTGCAAGGCTCATAGCTTCCATAGAGATTCCTTCTTCTAAATCTCCATCTCCACAAATAACATAAGTATTATGGTCTACAACCTTAATATCTTGTTTATTAAATTTGTTTGAAATAAAACTTTCAGCTATTGCCATACCAACAGCTGTAGAAATTCCTTGACCAAGAGGTCCTGTTGTCATTTCAACTCCTGCAGTATGTCTATATTCAGGATGTCCTGGAGTTAAAGATCCTTTTTGGCGGAAATTCTTTAAATCTTCAATTGTAAGTCCAAAACCACTTAAGTGTAGTAGTGAATATAAAAGCGCACTACCATGTCCTGCTGATAATACAAAACGATCTCTATCAAACCATGTAGGATCTTGTGGATTAACATTTAAATGTTTTGTAAATAATGTGTATGCCATAGGCGCAGCTCCTAAAACAATACCAGGGTGCCCTGATTTAGCCTTATTGATTGCGTCTACTCCTAAAAATCTAACTGTGTTAATTGCTAATTGTTCAATATTCTCCATATTTATTACTCGCTTTTCTCATCATTTTTATTTTCATCAGATACTTCTTCTACATCGATTACCTCAGTATTTTCTACTTGATCATTTGCTGGCTCAACTTCTTCAATCTGAGTTTCTTCTGTTTCTTCTTGTTCATCATATTTAAAGAATGTATCAATATATGATCTTTGTTCTTCTAGAAGCTTTTCAAAACGTTTTTCTCCTAAAATATCTTTTATCTTAGATACCGCCACCTGATTGGCATTTGAAATTCTTTTGTTTATTACTTTTCTAAACGTAAATATAAACACAATGAAAACAAATGCTACTACTAGTGCTACTATAAGTTGGATTGTTTGATTCTTAATAAGAATTGAACCTCCAATAAAGAAAACAAGAATAGCCACTAGCATAATAGGCATTACAATATTTCTAAACTTTGAAACAGCCTTATCACACTCATCCCAGAAATCAATCCAAATTTGATTGATTCTTTGTTTGTAAAGTGGTTCTAATTTCTTATAGTATCCATCTTCTATGTAAAGTCTATAATTTTGATTATCAACGCATGACCAAACCGCAAATTTACCTTGATTAGTAAATTCAGTATATATATCTTGATATTCGTTTAAAGAATATATTTCTATTGATTTACCATCACGTAATTCTTGTCGTTCAATAAGTTTGTCTTCAACGGCATAATCATAAATTCTTTGATTTAATTTCACTTTAAAAGTCCTTTCCTTTCAACTAAAATATCTACACTTTATTATATATTATTCTACTTTTTTTTAAAAGATATTAATTAGAAAAACAAATCTAAAAACGCTTTAATCCAATTATTCTTATAAAACCATCTAGCAATAGGTACACCACTTGTTTTTTCAAGCCTCATATCGGTCGTTAAAAAATTCTTAACACTGCTTGAAGAATCAATAAGTGTTAGAATAAAACCTCCGATTTCAACTATCACAAATACTAAAGCACAAGCCACCAATATTCCTATTAGACCATCAATTATTCTAAACCATTTATAATCTCTTAAATCTTCAATATGAAGTTTAATCAAGAATAAAATAATTCCTATTCCAAGCCATAGCACAAAGAATGCTATAACTAGAAATATTATCTTAGTAATACTCGAAGCAAACGCATTACATATATTATCAGCTACTCCTTTTATTGAATCACTAGATAAGTTATTAGATAATATTCCTCTTAAAAATTTAGGTATACCCATTTCCTTTAAAGCTGTTTCAAGTCCTTCTTTAGCAGTTGATTCTTCACTTAGATTCACAATCGCATCAGAACTTGCGATTTTTTTATAAAAATGATTGTAGACACCGTTTCCAAATAATTTATTTAAAAGATTTGAAAATCCACTACAAAATATAAGTGAAAATATAAAACCACCAAACCAGCTAGCTACTTTTAACAAAATACGTCCAAAGCCAACTATAAATCCTAGCGCTATACCTATTAAGAACAAAACGATAATAGCTATGTCTAAGTAACCTATATAATTTTGAATAGAAAACAAAGTATTTATCATAACTATCATCCTTTCTCATGCTCATTATATCATAATCTTTTTATTCACTTAATAAATAAAAATATAAAAGTTTTGAAGTTTCTTCAATCGCAAAAATTGTAGTTCTTTCCATACCATGTGATGCGTCTACACCTTGTCCAATTAACGCACCTTCCGCATCAAGTCCACTTCTCCATGCAGCCCCAATATCAGATCCATAATATGGGAATATGTCTGTTACATATTTTATGTCATTATTTTTGGCAAGTTCAATAAGTTTATTTGTAAGATTATAACTATAAGGTCCTCCTGAATCTTTTGTACAAATAGATACTTTATATTCAGAACCTGCTAAATCATCACCTACACAACCCATGTCAAGAGTTACGAATTCTTTAATATTCCTATTTACAGTTGCGGCACCATGTCCCACTTCTTCTTGATTTACGAAATAAACATATGTGTCATATGTAGGTATAACACCTTCATCCTTCATTTTCTTAAGACATGATAAAATAGCACATACTGAAGCTTTATCATCAATGAATCTAGATTTTAAGAAGCCACTTTCAGTAATTACTGTCTTAGGATCATATGCAATATAACATCCATTATCTATACCTAATTTTAAAACATCCTCTTTTGAATGTACGTTTTCATCAATACGTACAATAAGAGAATCTAAAAGTCTATCATGTGTTTGAGCATCTTTATATACATGAACACTTCTTTCTTCACATAATATAGTTCCACTATATCTTTTTTCATCTCTTGTGATAATCTCACAATATTCACCATCAAGAGTTGCGGTAAGAGGACCACCTACATTAGTTACTCTAAGTGTACCATTAGAATTAATACTTCTTACCATTAATCCTAGAGTATCAGTATGTGCTGAAGTCGCAACACACTTTTTACTTGATTTTCCTTTAATAAATATTTCAATATTACCTTTATTAGTAATAGTCGCATTATACCCTATTTTTTCAATTTCATTTTTTAAAAAAGCATTAATATTATTTGAATATCCTGTAGGGGACGCAATATTAAATACTTTTAACGCCATTTCTTTTATAAATTCTTTTGTTTCCATAAAAATACTCCTTTGTAAAACAATTATAACATTTCAATTTGATTATTCAACGATTAAACCATTTTTTTAATATTCGTAATAATTGAATCCATCATGAAATTATACTATAATACTTTTGGTGATTAAAGATGAATAAAATAAATGAATTTCAAACTATTTTAAAAAATTTAGATATCGACGCATATATTATACCTACGTCTGATTTCCACATGAGTGAATACACTCCTGCTTATTTTAAAACAAGAGAGTATGTATCAGGATTCACAGGTGATGCTGGTACTCTACTTGTTACAAAAAACGACGCAAAACTTTGGACAGATGGTCGTTTCTTCCTACAAGCATCTATTGAACTTAAAGATACTCCTATTACTCTTATGAAAATGGGAGAGCCTGGTGTTCCTACGCTAGTGTCATACCTTCAAGAAATACTTTCAAATGGTGGAAAACTAGGATTTGATTTTAGAGTTATTGATACAACAACAGCCCTAAATATCAAGAAAGTTCTTCCTAATACAGAATTTGTTAATGTTGATTTATCAGAACAAATATTTGAAAATAGACCTGCGATGCCTTTCTCTTACCTATATTTATTAGATAAGGATTTCTCAGGTGAAGACTATGAATCAAAACTTGTAAAAGTACGTCAAATGATGCAAGATGTTGATGCAGATATGTTAGTACTTGCGAAACTTGAAGATCAAGCTTGGCTATACAACCTACGTGCAGACGACATTGAATGTACACCTGTATTCTTATCATTTAGTGTAATATTAAATTCTATGACATATCTATTTGTTGATAAAGAAAAAATCAACAAAGATATTCAAAAATACTTAGATAGCAAAAACATTGTTGTTAAAGACTATAATGAAATATATAGTTTCTTAGAAACAGTAAAAGATCAAAACGTAATGTATGATGAATCTTCTTGTAATTATAGTATTTATAATTCATTATCAATCGGAAATAACAAACTAATTAATAAAATGAACCCAACTACAGTTCTTAAAGCCATTAAGAATTCAACAGAAATCAAAAACACTCGCATTGCACACGTAAAAGATGGTGTTGCGATGGTTAAAGCTATGAAATATCTATATAGCCACGCAGATGAATTAGATGAGATTAGCTACGCCACATACCTTGAGGAAAAGAGAAAGGAACAAGAAGGATTTATCGAATTAAGTTTTGAAACTATTGCAGGTTTTGATAAGAATGGCGCAATCATTCATTATTCTGCTAAAAAGGGTAGTGAAGAAAAACTTAATACAACATATCCTACATTCTTCCTTGTAGACTCAGGTGCTCATTATTGTTTAGGAACAACAGACATCACTCGTACATATGCATTAGGTGATGTTACTGAAGATATGAAAAAAGATTATACTCTTGTTTTAAAATGCCATATTGATTTAGCACTTTCAAAATTCAAAGATGGACAAACAGGGGAACAAATTGATATGTATGCAAGAAGACCATTATGGATGGAAGGCTTAGATTATAGACACGGAACAGGTCATGGTGTAGGTCATATTCTTTCAGTTCATGAAGGACCTCAATCATTTAGAAATGTTAATGCTAAATATCCACTTAAACCTGGAATGATAACAACTGATGAACCAGGACTTTATAGAGATGGTAAATGGGGAATTAGAATTGAAAATGAAATGCTTACAGTTGAAGATAAAACTACAGAATATGGAAAATTCTTAAAGTTCGAAACATTAACTGTATGCCCTTACGAGAATAAAGCTATTAATACTTCTATGCTTACTGCAGAAGAATTAAATTGGTTAAATGAATACCATGCTAATTGTTATGAGAAATTATCTCCATTCTTAAACGATGAAGAAAAAGAATTCCTTAAAGAATTAACAAAACAATTATAAAATTTTAGCTGATAGTCTTATGATTATCAGCTTTTTTTGCACAAAAAAACCTTACAAAGTTTTACCCTTGTAAGGTCTTTTATTTTTAGAAGAATACGTCTCTTGCTTTATCCTTAACTTCTTTTGAAGCGATGAATGGAATACGAGTAGTATATCCAGCTCTTGCGGCTACGATCATCTTTGTAGGCCACATTTGAATATCTCTGTTCCATTGTGCAACTGTGTCATTATATGTTTCACGAGCAGCAGTAATTTCTTTTTGAAGATAAGAATTTTGTTGGATTGCGTCTTGAATCTCTTGATGAGATTGTAGGTTAGGATAATTTTCAATCGCAATGTTAAGTCTGTTATTGATTGTTTCAATTTCACTTGCTTTTTCATTACGAGCATCATCACCACTTGTACGAACTTTACCAGAACGAGCTTCAGCGATTGCTACAAAAGTTTCCTTATCTAAAGTTACAGCCTTATCTACTAATTTTGCTAAATTTTGTAGAATAACAACTCTTTGCTCAAGATAGTTATCAATTGTAGACGCATCGTGTTGAATCTTTTGTTCTAAAGCACGTAGGTAAGAACCTGCTTTAATCTTCTTAACTAAGAAAATAATACCTGGAATGATTCCACAAATCCATAAAATCACCTCAAATATTATTGATCCAACTCCAACTTTAACAGGGATTTGTTTTGCAATAACATTTACATCTTTACCTTCTTCACGGATAGGTCCATTTTCTTCATCTAGTGCGTTTGCCATCTCTTTTTCCTCCTTTGATGTTTTTTTATTCAGATTAGCTTTGCTAATTAGAATCTACTTTTTTTGATTTCCATCGGACACATTCATTTGTGCCTTAGAAGTTGCTTCATCAATACCTTCTTTTACTTCTTTTATAGTATCATTAATACTATTTGAAATATTAGAGTTATTATTATTGTTATTATTTGAATTCAAGCAACTATTCATTGTATTTGCTAGTTTATCATCAAGTGCTTTATTTAATAACATCGCAAATATTCCTCTTTGGTATATACATCTACCTAAACCTTTTAATACACCATTTTGATTCATATTCATAAATTCTGCTCTTGAAGAATCTTTATTAGAAATTGCCATTGTGCTATCTTTTGAAACAGGTTGGAACTCATACCATGTAACTGGAATAGTATGTATTTTCCCATCTCCTCCAAGTTTTGTACAATGCTCAACATGCGCAATCTTCTTAAATCCATATGCAGTTATCTTAACTTGGTCTACACCATTAACTGTTTTTTCATATGTTGTTTTTAAGATATTAGTAGTATTAGACTCAGCAGGTGCTAATTGACTAGCATCAAATGAGTTTGCCATTACTTCATTTTCATAACATGTAACATTTCCTTGGAATGTCTTTTTATAAATATATTCAACAGGCTTAGTTTGTTGATATAAAGGTATAGATAATAAAGGAGCCAAATCAAAATAAATTGATTTGAAGAATTCATTATTATATTTCATGAAATTAGATTTAACAATTGTGTAATCGTAAGTAATATATTTACTTGGATCTGCTCTATAATCAAAGTTTTGAGAATGGTTACTTTGAATATAGTTAATCTTTTTTACCTTCTCGAAATACCAATCATCACCATATCCCTCATTAGATTTAATAAGTTTAATTAAATTTCTTTGAGCAAGTGGTGTAAATAACATACGGAATTGAATTTCATTATTTCTATCTACTCCACCAAATAGTGATTCGAACTCATCATTTCCAAATTTAGTATAATTTGTATTTGGATCATTATCAGTTAATGCTTTTCTTGCACGTTTATCATTTGCTTTACTATCTTGACTAATCTTTTTAGCTAATTCTTTTTCGCTCATTTTATTAGCATTTGATGGTTCTCTTGTAAATTTCAAATCAGGAGCCGCATCATTACCATATATCATATAAGTTGCTGTACCATATGATACTGCTGGTTTATCAACATAAGCTGTTAAAACTTGTGAATGATGTCTAGTCCTAGTTCCATCTTTTGTATGTTCTGTAGTTGTCCAATAAATTGTTATAGAATTTTGATATGTATGAGTGTACCAATCTTGTTTTAAATTCTTTAATAACAAGAATGGATTACCAAGAATACTTCCGGATTGAATAGATAAAGCTGATGTATCTTTGTCGTTTGCTTCTGCTAATCCATATTTTTCATTTAAATATTGGAATTTTTTTACATCAAAATTATTATCTAGTACTATATCTGTCTTTAATCTATTAACAATTTTTGCTGGAATATTCCAATCAAATGCACTATTTAGTGGTGACATTTGAGCATAAGCTTCTTGTAATAATTTATCTGCTTCTTTTTGTCCTTCTGCAATCTTAGAATTCAAATTTTTTATTTTATTTTTTGTTAAAACAATAGCTAAAATAAAAGATAAAATACCTAAAACAATAAGTAATATTCCAATCACGATAAGAATTATATTTTTAGGAGTCTTCCCAAATCCTAAAACACTAAGTATTATACCTACTACAAATCCTATAATCCCTAGTAAAATGAATGTAGTTTTTAAGGCTTTAATACCCGCTAAATCTTTCTTTAATTTATTAGTATCATTAACTTTTTTACTATATTTTGTACAAGTGATTTTATTTTCTTCTTTATTTATATTTGATGATTTTGCAAGTTCTTCGAAATACTTTTCACATTCATCATTGTACATTTGTTTAAGTTGTTTTGTATATGCGTCTAATGGTTCTGACATATCTACCATAATTAAGCACCCCTATTCACCAAAATTATACCATATATTTTTTTAAATAAAATATAAATAAAAGAAAAATAAAAAAAACTCACATCTCGTGAGTTGATAAATCTTATAAGCGCCCATCCACACCAGCGCAAGCTTATGGCTGCTACCTTCCGATCCTGACCAGGTTCACCGCAACTGATTGGACAGACTACAAGTATATTATCATATTATCTTAAACAATTCAATTATTTTCTAAGTTCTTTAAAAAACTTTTTAATTAATTGGCTACATTCATCTTCTAAAATACCACCATTTACATATGGATCATAATTATATTTTAACGAAAACAAATTAAACTTTGAACCACACATACCTGTTTTAAAATCATATGCTCCAAAATAAATATTTTTTATTTTAGACTGTAATATAGCCCCACTGCACATAGCACAAGGTTCAAGTGTTATGTAAATATCGCATTCATCAAGACGCCATGATTTTAATTTCTTACATGCTTTATTTATCGCTAAAACTTCTGCATGATACAATGCATTTTGTTTTTTTTCCCTTAAATTATGTGCTCTAGTTATAATTTTATCATTTAAAACTATAACACATCCTATAGGAACTTCTTTCTTATTATATGCTTTCATAGCCTCTTTTAAGGCTTCTTTCATAAATTCTTCTTTCATAAACATATCCTTTAAAATAATAAAAGCACTCAAACGAGTGCTTCTCTTATTACTTGTTTAAATTGTAACGCTTATTGAACTTCTCAACACGTCCATCATTTTGAACGAATGCTTGCTTTCCAGTGTAGAATGGATGGCAATTTGAGCAAGAATCAACACGGATTTCGCTTGCAACTGAACCAGTTTCAAATGTAGCTCCGCATGTAGTACAAGTTACAGTAATTTTCTTATACTCTGGATGAATTCCTTGTTTCATAGTCTTTTACACTCCTTCCGCCATGGTTATAGGTTACCATAGTAAGTCCTAGGTATGATAACATATATTTTTTATTTAAGCAAGCCTTTTTTTAAAAATACAAAAATTTATATAATATTGAGTTGTCTTAATAATTGTGCTTTTTATTAAATATAAAAGAGGCAAAAGCCTCTTTATATATTAGTATTTTTCAAAATAATTTTTGATTTCCCAATCTGTTACAGCTGTTCTAAATGAATCCCATTCTTTTTTCTTAGATTCAACAAGTTTTTCAGTAACAACAGGTCCTACAGCTTCTTTAATAACCTCGTCATTTAAGAAATATTGCATTGCTTCATATAGGTTTCCTGGAAGAGATTTAATTCCCTTTTCATCACGTTCTTGTTGATCCATAACATATAAATTTTCATAAATTGCTGCTGTATGTGGACAATTTTTCTTAACTCCATCCATACCAGCCGCAAGTATTGCAGATATCGCAAGATATGGGTTAGCTGATACATCAACAGATCTTACTTCTGTACGTGTTGCCATACCACGAGCTGCTGGAATACGAATCATAGTTGATCTATTTGAATCTGACCAAGAGATGTAGCATGGTGCTTCATATCCTGGAACAATTCTCTTATAAGAATTTACTGTTGGGTTTGTAAGGAAACAGAATCCTTTAGCATGCGCAATAATTCCATCAATCCAATCAAGTGCTAATTGGCTTAATTTGTTAGGCGCAGCCGCATCAAAGAACGCATTCTTATCATCATTTGTTAAAAGTGAACAGTTAACATGCATTCCAGAACCATTGATTCCTGCAACAGGTTTTGGCATAAATGTCGCATGTAGTCCATGACGACGAGCGATATTTTTTACAACTAGTTTAAATGTTTGAACATTATCACATGATTGTAATGCTGTTTCATACTTGAAATCAATTTCATGTTGACCAGGAGCTGCTTCATGGTGAGATGCTTCTACATCAAAACCAATCTTTTGAAGTGCTAGCACGATGTCTCTTCTGCAATCAACAGCTGAATCCATTGGTGCTAGGTCAAAATAATCTCCTTTGTCATTAAAATCAAGAGTAGGTCTACCATCAGGTCCTAATTTAAATAAGAAGAATTCTGGTTCTACTCCACAGTTTAGGGCTTTAAACCCTAAATCTTTCATTTTTTCAACATTCTTTTTAAGGATTCCTCTTGGATCTCCTTCAAATGGAATATGCTCACCATTCTTGCCTGGTTTGTAAATATCGCAGATAAAACGTGCGGCTTTTCCATATTGAGAATCTTCCCAGTCAAGAATTAAGAAAGTATCTAAATCTGGGTGAAGATACATATCTGCCTCAAAAACTCTTGCGAATCCTTCAATTGATGATCCATCAAACATAATCTTATTTTCTAATGCATCATCAAGTTTTGATACTGGAATTTCAACATTCTTTAAAATTCCATCCATATCAGTAAACATTAATCTAATATATTTAATATTTTCTTTTTCAACGATCTCACGGATCTGTGCTTCATTATATTTATTGCTCATAATTTTATAATCCCCCGAAAACAAATCATCAGTTATTTTTTTATGCTAAATATGGATGCTTCTTCATTAAAGCTTCAACATCTAGTTTTACAGCATTTAATACTTCTTCATTATCCTTATTTCTCAATGCTAAATCAATAAGGCGAGCTACGTTCACAAAATCTTGTGCATTAAAACCACGTGTAGTCATCGCAGCTGTTCCAAGTCTAATACCTGAAGTGATTGTAGGTTTTAGTGTATCTCCTGGAATTCCATTTTTATTAACAGTAATATTTACTTTACCAAGAACTTCTTCAGCTTCTTTTCCTGTAACATCAAGTGAAGCTAAAGTATTTAGTAAAACAACATGATTATCAGAACCACCTGATACAAGAGTATAGCCTAATTTTTTTAATTCATCGCAAAAAGCATGCATATTATCAATAATATTTTGTGCATAAACTTTAAATTCAGGCTTTAATGCTTCCCCAAAAGCTACTGCCTTACCTGCGATTACATGCATAAGTGGTCCACCTTGTGTTCCTGGGAACACTGTTGAATTAACTTTCTTAATAATATCTGGATTATTTGTTAAAATAATTCCACCTCTTGGTCCTCTTAATGTTTTATGCGTTGTAGATGTTACAATATCCGCATAATCACATGGATTTGGATGAAGACCTGCAGCTACAAGACCTGCAATGTGAGCCATATCAACCATTAAATAAGCTCCTACAAGATCAGCAATTTCTCTAAATTTCTTAAAATCAATAATTCTAGAATATGCTGAAGCTCCTGCAACTATTAGTTGTGGTTTATATTCTAAAGCCTTAGCCTTAACATCTTCATAATCAATAAGGCCAGTTTCTGGATTTACACCATATGATACAACTTTATAATCATTACCACTAAAGTTTTTAGCCATACCATGAGATAGGTGTCCTCCATCAGAAAGCTTCATACCTAAAATAGTATCACCTAGATTAATAAGTGATCTATAAGCTGCCATATTAGCTCCTGATCCACTGTGAGGTTGAACATTAGAATATTTAACATTAAATAATTTTTGTACTCTTTCGTTGGCTAAGTTTTCAACGATATCTACATAATCACAACCACCATAATATCTTTTTCCACTGTATCCTTCAGCATACTTGTTGGTCATAACAGATCCTTGAGCTTCAAGAACTGCTTTAGATACAAAATTTTCTGATGCAATTAATTCAATATGTGTTTGTTCTCTATTGAACTCTTTTGATATCGCATCAAACACTTCTTTGTCTTGTTTTTCTAATTCTGTCATATTTCCTCCAAAAAAATTACAAAATTATTATACCAAATAAATTTTAAAAGTTAAACATAAATAACTTTATTTTATAATAACTTGCTTATTTACAAAATCAACTACTACACTTTCACTCTTTGATGTTGGGATATTTTTACCAACAAAATCAGCTCTAATAGGTAATTCTCTATGTCCTCTATCAACCAAAATCGCAAGTTCAATTTTAGCAGGACGACCCATATCAATAACTGCATCCATAGCTGCTCTTACAGATCTTCCTGTGTATAATACATCATCAACAAGTATTACAACTTTATCATCTATAGATTTAGAATATGTAAAGATGGCTTCTTCAGTTGGAGCTTTCTTTGAATCATCTCTATGAGAGATTATATCAACCTCACATACATCAACTATAGTTCCATCTATTTCTTTAATCATATTAGCTAAATATTTAGCAATAGGTGTTCCTTTATGCTTTATTCCTACTAAAACAATATTTGACATGTCATCATTTCTTTCAATGATTTCATGCGTTAACCTTTTAAGTGTCTTTTCAAATTGTTCAGATTCAATAACTACCTTCAAAATATTACCTCCTCTAATTCAAAAAAAAGGCACTAAGGCCCTTTTTTATTCTTCTTCGTCTTCTTCGTCTGCTACATTAGCATTAGTAGTAACTTGTTGTACATCTTCGTTTTCAGCAAGTAATTCCATCATACGATCGAACTTAGCTTTAGCCTCTTCGTCAAGATCAACATACATAGAAGCAATCATAGATACACCTTGCTCCTTGTATTCAAGTTCTTTTCCACAAGCATCAAGCGCATCAGAAATAGCACTTGAATTCTTTGGATCATCTAAAATAACAACATAACCATTTTCATCAGTTGAAGTTTCTTCAGGGAAAACATCAGCTCCCATTAACACTTCTAGAACTTCATCTTCAGTAATTCCTTTGAATACGAACTTAGCTCTACGTTGGAATAAATGTCCTACGCTAGTACCAATAGTTCCTCCTGTTTTACTAAAGATAGTACGAACATCAGTAAATGTTCTGTTAACATTGTCAGTTAAGCAGTCAACCATTACAGCAACTTTACCAGGTCCATATCCTTCGTAATGAGTTTCCTTCATGTTTCCAGATTTTAAACCAGTTGCTTTCTCTAAAGCTCTCTTGATAACTTCAGCAGGACATTGATCCTTCTTAGCTTTTTCAATAAGCTTCTTTAATGGTTGGTTCATATCAGGGTTTGGATCTCCAGCCTTAGCACAATCTAAGATTTCCTTTCCCCATTTTGAATATTTTTTTGACTTCATTAATGCAGTCTTTGCCATTGATGCGGCACGAACTTCATGGGCTCTTCCCATAGTATATACTTCCTTCCTAGATATAAATTATAGTTTATTTTTTAATTATTACTTTTCTATTATATTCTTTTAATAATTTTTTTGCAATATAGTTTTTTTATCCCTTGCATTTTTAATACTTATTTCTATAGTATAACATAGCAGAATACCATGTTATGATAGTCACAAGTAATACAATACATAGTGTTATAAATACGGTTGTGTTTATAAATCCTGAGATTATGATACCTATAAGCATTAAAAACAACATCATCTTTACAGTAAAAAGTGAATATTTTTGTTTAATAAAGATAAGTCGTTCATCATTCTTTTTAATTAGTACTTTTTTAGCGTAGTTCTCAGATGCTAAAATTCTTCCGTAATACACAACCTTGCATATTACAAAAGTTTCACCACACACCATAATTATGTAATTAAATACTCTTACAGGAATATTTACATAATCCGCAAAATATTCTAAGGATATAGGTGTTAGTATAGAAACAATTATTATAGGTATAGCAATAGAAATTGACATAAAAATGAGTTTAATTTTAGTAGTCTTTCTTAATCTATTTAAATCATATACATTCACTCTAATCACCATCTTCCATAATAAAAATTTCTTCTAGTGGCATATTAAAAACTCTTGCGATTTTTAACGCCAAAAGTAAAGAAGCTTGATACTTTCCATTTTCAATAGAAATAATAGTTTGTCTAGTAACACCAACCATATTAGCCAAGCCTTCTTGTGTTATTTTATGCTGTTTTCTAATTTCGTGAACTTTGTTTGTCATAAAATAAACCTCCACTTTTACTATAACATTTTATGTGGTCTAGTGTAAAGATTGTTTTACATTTTAAACTCTATTTTTAGTGATAATTCTATCAAACACATTACATAATTTATTTACTGATATTGTATTTGCGAATTGTTGATAAACAACTGAATTTCTAATTTTAATATATTTATTGGTATTAGAATATCCAATTTCAGCTGTTCTACCATTTTTCAAATTAAGTCTTATTATATAAGATTTAACTGTAGGATTAGGCCTATCAGGTAGTCTTTTAAATGATGATACTACTTTATCATTTAAAATATCATATGAAATAATATCATCATATGCTACATCAATGTATTTTTTATCTTGATAATAAAATTCAAAACGTTTTATTTTATTATCGTAATTATAATAACTTTGATATATTGCGCTATTTGAATTTGCTTGATATTTTTTCTCTAGCGATTTTAAATGTTTTTCATACGCATCAAGAAACGCAACTTCTTTTTTAGATGTTCTTTTACTAATTCTATATCCAATAAGTATAATACCAACTATTTCAAGTATTACTCCAAGTGTTGTATAAAATATAATCGCAATACCAACGCAGATGATTACAACACCTAATATTAGTAACCAATCAAAACCTGCTTTATATTTAAATGTTTTCTTAAAATCTAAAATATCTTGTTTTGATGTATCTTGATACATAAAAACAGATTCACATATATTCTCTTTATCCATCATTACCTCCAATGTATAGATGAATTATAATATAATTTATTACAAAAATAAATAATATTCATAAAAAAGGCGATATTCATACTAACTTTCTAATCAAAATAATTCTTTAATAATGATCTAACTATTATTTTTTAGAATCATAATATACTTAATAGGCATCTTATCACAAAGCCACACCTTATCATTTACAATATAGAACTTTATACCATCATTTTATGCAAATAGTTTTGAAAACAAAAAAGAATCAAACCTAGAATTTATTCTTGATTCGATTCTCTTTTTTTATTTTATTGAATTCTAGTAATAATCATTAGGTCCATATCTATCATCGATGTCAGGATAATCTTC
>CAVCDW010000073.1:16762-18391 GCA_963601055.1 Elusimicrobiaceae bacterium | reverse complement strand
CTTCCCAATTCTGACTGCAGTAAATCTTGCCTTGGTAGTCCAGGTGGTCATCTGCGCAGTTCCCGTGCTCACTACAAATATAAAAGACTTGTCCTATCTCTTCATTTATTTGGACCATCTCGGTTGATATCTCGTGATTTATGTCGGTCCTTAGTCTCATTTCCATGTAGTTGTCTAGTCCTACGTGCCTTCCGTTCTTGTAGATAACATACTCTTTTCTTGCGTTTCCTCTTACGATTGTGGCTATTGTTTTGTAAAGTTCAGGCGCTACTGCAGATCTTGATTTGAAGCTTATTTGATTTAGGCTTTAATCTTTCCTCCAAAATAAAAAGGACCATGCGGTCCTCATAATCATTTAATTAATGTTATTGCAAAACTATTATTTATCATTTTTTCAGTTCATCCCTTGATTTTTTTTTAAATCCATTTTAAAATATGTGTACAAAAAAGAACCTTGTGAGAATAATTGCCGATAGTTAGCGGGGAGTCCTATAGGTTACCTCGAAAGAGAGAACAATTCCTATTAGGTCAAGTACTCAATAATGGCGCCCGCCTTGGTTCTTTTTTTTACGCTTTTTTCCAACCATACTGAATCCAAAAAATTAAACTATATTAAAGAAAACCTTAGGAATCTGCTTTAAAAGGTTAAGAACCTTTATAATAATTATTTGATATGTTCTTTATCCAATAAGAAATCCATCAAATTCATAATGATATACCCTTTAGGATTTTTATGATAGGTAACAAAGTCATCAAATGTAATTATTACTTTATCGAAATTATCATGGATATTATCAAATGAATTTTCTTCTTGCTTAATTTTATCTTGATCTGGCAAGGAATAAGCTGACTGAATATAGTATTTTTCGAATCCTTTATTTGCAACAAAATCAACTTCATAATATTTTTTTGTTCCATTTCCATTGCTTAATTTTTCGTTTTTTTCGACTATTCCTACATCAACCGAAAAACCTCTATGGATTAACTCATTATATATTAGATTCTCCATTAAGTGAGTTGGTTCAAATTGCCTATAGCCTAAAACACTATTTCTTAAGCCTAAATCAGAAAAATAATATTTCTCTAGGCTACCAATATATTTTCTACCTTTGACATTATATCTTTGTGCTTTATTAATAATAAAAGCATCCTCTAAATAAGTTAAATATTTTCTTATTGTAATCGCGGTGATATTACTCTTTATACATGTTTTAAATGTATTAACTAGTCTTGTTGGATTAGTTGAACTTCCGATAGTTGATGCTATAACAGACACTATCGAATCAAATTCTTCTATTTTTTTGATATTATTTCTTTCTATTAAATCTTTAAGATATATAGTTTGATAAAGATTTGTTAGATATTCTTGCTTAGCTTCCTCATCTTTTGCAAGCACGCATAATGGAAGACCACCATATTTCATATATTCAAATAACGCTTGTCTTTTATCTTTGTTATTGTTTTCATAGTATTCAAAAAAAGTGAGTGGTTGTATATGAATTACATCTCCTCTTCCTCTAAATTCAGTAGCTATATCGGTTGAAAGAAATTTTGAATTACTTCCAGTTACATAAATTTCTAAATTTTCATAGTTAAGATACCCATTAAGTGTACCGACAAAGTTTTCTA
>CAVCDW010000073.1:0-16734 GCA_963601055.1 Elusimicrobiaceae bacterium | reverse complement strand
TTTTCTAATAACTGAACTTCATCAAGAAGTAAATAATATGTTTCATTTTCATTTTTAATAAAACTAGAGATATATGCTCTAAACTTTTTCGAATTAATAACAAAGTGACCTTTTTCATCCTTTATTTTATTTGGTAATTCTGGAAAGAAAGATTCTATTTTATCAATGTCATCATCAAAATCAAACGCAAATTGAATAATATTTTCTCTTTTTGTGCCATTTGTAATTAGATACTTATAAAAGATTTTATTTAAAAGATACGACTTACCACATCTTCTAATCCCTGTCAAAATCTTAATCATGTGATTTCCTTGATGATTTATTAGTTTTTTTAGATATTCATCTCTTTTGAATTCCATAACATCATCCTCCTATTTTCTTTTTACTCGCCTTTACGAAACTTTGGTAATTATATTTTACCTTCAAGTAAATTAGTTGTCAACGACCCTATTTTCTTTTTACTCACCTTTACGAAATTTTTAAAAATAGAAATGGCAATATAAGTAAAATATCATTCAATTTTTGTTCTTTTCTTTTTAACAAAAAAGCACCTTTAGGCGCTTCTGCTTCGTGGCTTGGTAAATATTCTTATCTATTCAACACTTCTAACAAATGTATTTTGCTAAATAATACATTAGTTAGTCAAATAAATTTTTTTCAATATTCACTTTCATTTACTGCTTTCTATCATCTATTCATCATAAAATAAATTTAATTTTGTTACTTTAAAGAACTAATTCTAGTTTAGAAAACCATTTTATAATCAATTTCTAAATTATATGTGTCATTATCTATAATATTTTTTATTTCATTAGATGTGTTACTATAACAATTGTAATATGGCTGGTAATCTAATATTTATTTAGACCAGCAAACAATTAAGAACTTCTATTCGCTATTCTTTAATGCTTCAACCATCGATATGTCTTTATTCTTTCTTTGAACCATAAAACAAACAAATGTTGATGTTATAAAAGTAATTAAAATAGATGTTGTGTATGTAAGTATGCCTGGAGTCGAAATAGTTTCAAAATTAGAACCTATTTCTTTCATTACAATAGAAAGTGTAAAGTATGATAAAGGTAATGATATTAAAATACCAATTATCGTTAATGATAAATTTAGTTTATTAGATATTCTTTTTAAAGTACTATTCTTAAAGCCTAATACCTTAAGAGTCGCAACATCACGATGTCTTTCAAGAAAACTCATTGAAGATATTGTATATAGTACTACTATTCCTACAATTACTGAAGCTATAACAACAAGCACTATCATTTCATCCATAACCTTCATCATTTCTTGTAATGAATCAATTAGGCTTTGTTGTGTCTCAGTTTGAAGGACTATATCACTATTAATATCTTTTGATAAATACGATGTGTATAAAGAATCATATTTATATTCTATACCTATTTTATCCGCATATTTGTAACTAATACTTATACCTTCGCTACCAAAAGTTCTATAAACACCTACAATAGGTAATTCGTATGATTTACCTGAAATATTTATTGTTATTTTATCCCCTACTTTATAACCTTTTTCATATAATCTATAACAAACATAGACTCCATCATCATCTAATGTAAATGATTTTTGTTTTTTATTTAATAATTTAATACGACCATTTTCACTATTATAAATATTAAATTGATAATATGTATTATCAAGGGCTATATAATTTGTAGATGATGCGTCAGCTTCAAGCGATACTATTAATTTATTAATTTCATCTATAGATGCATCTTGTGTTATTTTAACTTTAGTATTATAGTTTAATGCATTTTCGTAACAATCCACAAGATTATTTAATGTATCCTTCATTCCGAAACTAAAATATAAAAGTACCATTGACGCAAATATTCCAAATATTTGAAGAAATGTTCTAGTTTTATGTCTAAGTACATCTCTTATATTCCATCTTGCACTAAATTTAAGTTTATGGAAGAAAGAGAATTTTTCAAGAAATATCGGTTTATAATTCTTAGGAGTTTCTCTTTTAAATAGGTTACATGTTTTCTCTTTTAAAGGTATTCTTATGAATAGATAAGATATTAAGCCTAATAAAAGAATGTATAAGAAAACAACTATCCACGTATACATTGGGAAGGTTAACTTCCAACTTGTAGGATCAATATATGTAGACATCGAACCATTTTTATTTACTATAAAAAATGTAACATAATATCCAACACCTATTCCAAATATACTAGCTATAAGACCTATAAATATTCCTATCATGCTATAAATCAAACATATATTTCTATTCTTAAAACCTAAAGCTTTAAATATTGCGATCTCAGTTCTTTCTTTTTTAGATATTCTTTGAAAAAGCGTAGTTAAAGATAAAATAACAATTACCACAAAAATTATAGATATTATAGCTGCGTAAAGTTTTCCTTCATCTACTTCCCCCATTGCGGCTTCATAAGATGTATTATTCTCTTTTTTGGTTATTGTTAGAGTTTTATCTATATTTGAATTTAATAATAATTCTAACTCATTTAAGGATTTATTAGTATCTATATTGATTTTATTATATGTTATTTCCTCATTTGATAAATTAAATATTTTTTTGTATGTTTCAATGGAAATATATGAATAACCATATGTCGCAAAGTTTGGCATTATTTGTGTACTATTAGGGTTAATTGGGACAAAATAATTTGCGGCTTTTATAGAACCTAAAATTTTAAGATCAATATTTCTTAATCCGTATTTAAGGTTAATATTATCACCAACTACAAGTTTATTTTTTTTCATAAACTTATCATTTAAATATATTCCATATTCCATATCCTCAAAATCAAGACCTTCTATTTTTGAAAATATGTTTAATGTATATTCATTAAGAACTGTGATTGCGACATTCTTTCCACTATAGTCTATAGTTTCTGTCACAAAATCTATTTCTAAATTATATTTACCATCTATACTGTTTAAAAATGATATTTCATCTTCTTTAATACCTTCACTACAAGATACTTGATATTCTGGGAAATTATTTATTTCAAATTGATTGTTTGTAATAGTTTTTATTGAATGCCATTCTCCTGAAAATCCTACAAATACACCTATTGCGAGTACCGACATTACAATCATTGAAATTATTTGAGCTTTATATACTTTAAGTAAACTTAAAAATTTCTTAAACATATTACCACTCCACTTCTTCAACCGTTAATGGATTTTCTTGTTCAACTATTTTTTCTATTTTTCCACTCTTTACGTAAATTATAGTATCTGCCATTTTAGCTATATTTTGATTATGAGTCACTATAATAATTGTTTTGTGATGTAATCTTGCAAGATCTAAAAATAATTTTAAAACCATTTTACCACTTTGAGTATCTAGTGCTCCTGTTGGTTCATCTGCAAGAAGGACTTTAGGATTTTTACAAATAGCTCTTGCGATACTAACACGTTGTTGTTCACCACCTGATAATTTTAATGGAAACTTTTTCATGTGGTCTAAAAGACCAACTGCCTGAAGCATTTCTTTAGGATCTAATGCATCTTTTGAAATTTCTTTTACAAGAGATACATTTTCATACACAGTAAGCGTTGGTATTAGGTTATAAAATTGAAAAACAAAGCCCACCTTTGAAGCTCTATATTCTGCAAGACTATTTTCATTATATTTTGATATATCTAAAGAATCTACTTCTATCTTCCCACTTGTTGGTGTATCAAGTCCACCAAGTAGATTTAATATAGTAGATTTCCCAGCTCCCGATGGCCCTAATATTACTACAAACTTCCCTTCTTTAATGCTAAATGATACATCATCTAATGCATTAAATGAATGTTCTCCTGTGTTATATGTTTTAGTTATATTACTAAATTTAATAATTTCTTTATTATCTTCCATAAACATTCCTCCAATATATGCAAAAAAGGGATATTATCCCTTGATTGCGTCAATATAAGCCGTGAAGTCTCCTTCAATTGAATCAAAACCACCATTTGATATTAAACCTTCTGCAACGACATTAAGTCCAGCGTCTTTAGCATCATTTTGCCAGTTTTGCATCCATTCTCCTCCACCCCATCCATATGAACCGAAGAAAGCATATCTTTTTCCTTTTCCGTTTTCTTTTAAGGTATCATATAGAGGTTGAACTTCACCGTCTTCTAATTCTTCCGCCCCCATCGCAGGACAACCTAAAACAATTGTGTCATTCTCTAATACTTCATCAGCAGTTACATCAGATACATTACGTGCCTCTACTCCTAGAGCGTCAGCAATGTTTTGTGCCATATCCTCAGTATTTCCTGTTCCACTCCAATAAACTACAATAGTACTCATATTTTAATTCCTCCTAAATATACTATTTTAAAAAATTTTCTAAAGGATAACCTTTATTTATTAGCTTCATTAAGCGATCTTTACACATGTTATATCGATCAAAAATAGCTTTCTTTTCTTCAAGTTTTGAATATACTTTCCAATATCCAACATAAATACATTTCTTATTCCCCTTAAGAAATTCGATAGTATCTGATAAATCATATCCTAAAAATACACCTATTTCATGTGGGAAGCTGGAAGATGCATTTATTCTATCTTGTAATGTTTCAATCATTGAATCAGTTGAATTGGTGTTATAATTTAACGATTTTAAAAATTCTTTGTTTTCAAAATTATTAAGTGTTTTGTCCATCACTTGATTCTTATAAATTAACACTAAGATTCTATTATCTTTATGTTGAAGAATTTTAAAGCATATTTTTTTTGAATAAAGATTATTTAATTCTTCTATTTCTTCTTCGATATTATTCATCTCATTTGTATCAAAGCTTACAAGGTTCGAAGCTTTAATCCCACAAATAGCTGGAGATGAATGCATACAAAGCATTCGTGCTAAATTATCACTCATAGAAGCCTCCTTAGTTAGTTATATCTAACACATTTGTTAAATAATAAGTTAGTGATTACTAACCATTATTATATTATATTATTTTTTGCTAGATGTCAATAAAATATATCAAATGTATTATAACTTGTTTTATTACCGAATAAACTTCGGTAAATATTTATAAATTAAAAAAGAACTTAATTGTAAATTGTTATTACAACTAAGTTCCTATAATTATTCTTTATCCTTATTTTTACAAGCGCATTGATGTTCTTTAGACAAATCTTTTTTAGCTTTGTTTATTGCTCTCTTCATCTTATTAGCACACCCTGCACATTCACCAACAGGAATTTTATGCTTAACTTTATAGATATATGAGCCTATAAGAATTCCAAAGAATAACACTAATGCAATTATTACAACGATAACGAATACTATGTTATTTGAAGAAAGTATCATAATAGGCCTCCTCTATATTTAAGCTATATTTTGTTTAGATAATGTTTTTTGATCTTTATATTTGTTAAAGAAGTAAATAGCTACTCCGCATAATACGGCAAGTACTAAGATTATAGCTATTGGCCATACATATTCAAGAGTTAAGTATACTACTGTACCACATAGATATGAAGCAACCATCCAGAATAGGATTGTTGGCCAAATCTTATTTTCAGGTAATTCAGCTTTAGCTGTAGCAACTGCAGCGAAGCATGGAATTGTAGTCATGTTAAATACGATGAATGCAATTAATGCTGGCCAAGTAATACCTGTAGCTTGGATCATTGCGTTAACTTCTAGAATACCATCTTCTGAAGCTTCTCCAGCAGCAATTAATTCTTCCATTAATGCTGGATCGATTGCAGCAGATACTCCAGCAGCTAGGGCATAGAATGTTGCGATAACGTTCTCTTTTGCAATAAGTCCTGTTACTGCAGCTACTGCAAATACCCATCCATTTGAATTTAATTGAGAACCAAATCCAAGTGGTGTAAAGAATGGTTGTAGTAATTGTCCTATAGATCCTAAGATTGATTGATCAATTGCGTCTTCTGCAACCATATGCCAGTTCCATCCAAATGTTTGTAGGAACCAAATAATGATTGTTGAAGCAAGGATTATAGTGAATGCTTTCTTAACGAAATGTTTTAATTTATCCCAAACATGAAGTGTTAATGCTTTAACACCAGGTGCATGATATGCAGGAAGTTCCATGATAAATGGTGCTGTTTCTCCACGAAGTGTTGTAAAACGCATTACAATTACGCAGATAATAGCTGCACAAATACCTACAAGATACATTGCATAAGTAATTAAATCAGCATTACCGATTCCAAATGATTCAACGATAGCTCCTGCACAGGCAGTAAGAATTGGAAGTTTAGCTCCACATGAGAAGAATGGAATAACACGAATTGTTGCGATTCTTTCTCTTTCATCTGCAAGTGTACGAGTATTAATCATAGCTGGAACTGAACATCCAAATCCCATAATCATAGGCATGAATGCACGTCCTGTTAAACCAAAACGACGGAAGATACGGTCAAGGATAAACGCAACACGTGACATATATCCTGAATCTTCAAGAATTGAGAAGAACGCAAATAGTAATAGAATTTGTGGTACGAATGATAGTACTGAGAATACTCCGGCTACTACTCCATCGTTAATAAATCCTGCAAACCATTCTGGCGCATTCATCTTATCAATTCCCACAGAAATACCATGTGCAATCCAATCAGTAATTCCTACCATAATATTTTGAAGAATTACTCCTGGAGAGTTAATTCCATCTGTTGTCCAAATACATCCAGCAAAGAAATCACTTGAACCAAATGATTCTTTACTAAATCCACCACACATCTTTCCAATATAGAATAAATCAGCTCCGAATGTTAAGTGGAATACGAAGAACATAATAACTAAGAAAATAGGAATAGCTGCCCATCTGTTAGTTAATACCTTATCAGCTTTATCTGATTTAGTTTCAACTTTTGTTCTTTCAGGCTTTTCAACATTTGAAGAGAAGTGTGCAGCGATATATTTATATCTTTCATCCGCAACTACTGCTTCTAAGTCATCACCAAATGTAGGGTTGTTGTAAGTTTTCTTGAATTCATCAACAATCTTAACTAATTCTTTATGATTTGAAACTTCAATTTCATCATTTTCTACAAGTTTAACTGCATGGAATAATGGATTTTCAACTTCTAATCCTGTAAATGCTGTTTTAACATCACCAATTACATGTCCTAATGTTCCATTCGCAAGTACTGTAGTTCCTTTTCTTTCTTTTAATGATTCAGCATACGCAACCTTCATTAATTTATCAAGATTAGTTTCCTTAAGAGCTGAAATTAGAACAACTGGAACTCCAATTTCTTCTTCTAGTTTAGCTACATTAACTTTTAAACCATTCTTTTCAATGATATCAGCCATGTTTAATGCGATTACAACTGGTACATCAATTTCAAGAATTTGAGTTGTTAAATATAAATTTCTTTCTAGGTTAGTACCATCGATTATGTTAATTACACAATCTGGTTTATTATCAATTATTTCATTTCTAGATATAACTTCTTCTGGAGTATATGGAGATAATGAATAAATTCCTGGAAGGTCTAGAATTGAGATAGGCTCTTCACCTTTCTTGTAAGTTCCTTCCTTTTTATCTACTGTAACACCTGGCCAGTTTCCAACATGTGCTGTTGAACCTGTTAAGGCATTAAATAATGTGGTTTTACCACAGTTAGGATTTCCTGCTAATGCAAAACGTTTCATTATTTCAAGTCCTCCTTAATTTGTACTTCTACTAAAGCCGATTCATTTTTTCTAAGTGTTAATTCATAGTTACGAATAGTTACTTGAATTGGATCTCCTAGTGGAGCTTTCTTTACGATTACTACTTCAGCACCTGGAGTAACACCCATATCAAAAAGTCTTCTTCTAATACGTCCCTCTCCATTTACTTTAGTAATAACACATGAATCACCTGGTTTTAGATCGCTAAGTAATGTAATAGTTGTCTTTGTTTCCATGTCTTATCCTTTCCTAGGCAGTCACTACAATTTTAGTAGCAAGTTCACGGTCAACTGCAAGTCTTCCTTCCTTAACTTTTAATATTAAGTTTCCTCCTTGAGAAGCAATTACCATTATTTCTGAGTTAATTGTTATTCCAAGATTTGCAAGATGTTTTTTACTTCTTTCATCCGCAAGTATTTTAATAACTTTAAGCATAGTATTTAATGGCGCAATAACAAGTGGCATTAGAATCCCTCCTAACCAAATAAATCACTAAAATAATTAGTCTGCTCTAACTACTCAGTAATTATACACGACTAACTATATATTGTCAATAATTATTAGCATACGCTAACTATTTTTTTAGAATTTCAAATTTAATACAACAGGACAATGATCTGAACCAAATATTTCATTTAAAATCTGAACATCACTAATTTTATCTTTTATTCTATCCGATACAATAAAATAATCAATTCTCCATCCTGCATTATTTTTTCTTGCGTTAAATCTATAACTCCACCATGTGTATTTAATAGTATCTTTATACTTATATCTAAACGCATCAATAAATCCACTATCTAAAAGATTAGTTAATTTTTCTCTTTCTTCATCAGTAAAACCAGCATTTCTTCTATTCGCGCTAGGATTTTTAATATCAATCTCTTCGTGCGCAACATTTAAATCTCCACAATAAATAATAGGTTTTATTTTATCTAATGATATTAAATATTCCCTCATATCATCTTCAAAACTCATTCTATAATCTAATCTTTTAAGCCCTTCACCTGAATTAGGTACATAAGCATTTATTAAATAAAAATCTTCAAATTCAAGGGTTATAATTCTTCCCTCATCACTATATTTACCTTTTATTCCATAAGAAACATTTAAAGGCTTTATTTTAGAATATATACAAGTTCCACTATAACCTTTTCTTTCTGCCGATGATAGATATCTATAATACCCTTCTTTATCAAATGTAAACTGCGCATCTTGTAGTTTTGTTTCTTGAATACAAAAAATGTCAGAATTGATATTATTAAAATCATCATCAAAACTTTTACCACTAATTGCGCGTAGCCCGTTTACATTAAAAGTTGTAATCTTCATTCTAACACCTCTCGCTCTTTTCTATTCCAAGTCTTTTTGGCGCATTTTTAGAATAAATATATAAATATCCTCCTGTAAGTAGGAAAATACACGCAAATATCCATGCACATGGGTCAGCCATCGATAGCGCATACATTGAAGCTTTATTAGCTGTTGTTGTAATATCTCCACCATTCAATAGTTTAGGGAATATTAAACAAACACTACTTCTAGCTGTTAACTCTCCAATTCCTGCAAGGAATGGGAATAATGGTTTACCAAGCCCTTGTACACTATTTCTAAATATAAATAGAATACCTAAAATAAAGTATAATGTCATATCACAATACATATAAGAATTTCCAAATTTTATAGCTTCATCATTAATCTTATCACTAGAGTAGAATATATGAAGGTAGAATCCGTTTATTGTCATCAATAAACCTATACCTGCAAAAATTATATATTCTACAAACGCAATAATAATTGCGCATTTAACACCTTTTTTAACTCTTAAGAAATTATTTGATCCAAGGTTTTGACTACAATATGTCAAAAGTGCTGTTCCTAGCGCGTTAAATGGACACATCAATAAATTATTCAATTTAGTTGCGGCACCAAATCCATTTTGCGCATTTGATGAAATTACAACCCCAAGTTCATTTGAATCAAACTGAACAATAACACTTTGCATAACAATAAGTCCTATCGCAAGTATTGAGAATTGGAATGCTAGAGGTAATCCTAGTTTTAAATGATTTAATGAAAATTTAAAATCAATTTTAAAATCATTTAAATTTAATCTATATTCCTTATAGCGAAAATATGTATAAATAAAACAACCAACCGCAGATACTCCTTGAGCTATAACAGTGGCGATAGCGGCTCCCGCAACCCCCATATTTAGTGGTAATATAAATAAAACATCCAAAATTATATTTAACACTGTTGATATAAGTAAAAATATAAGTGGTGTAATAGAATCACCTATTGAGCGTAAAAAAGAACATATAAGGTTATAAAAAATTTGTGTACATATACCAAGATATATAATAAGTATATAAGTATAAGCCGATTTATATATTTCATTTTGAACTGCTTCTTCTGATGCTTCAAGACCTAATATTTTAAGTAATGGATTTATCATTAAAACAGCTAATATTGTTAAAATAACCGATATATATAATCCAAGCCTTATTTGAGTCGCGAAGCTTTTCTTTATACCATTAACATTCTTTTGCCCAAACATATTTGATGTAATAACAGAAAAGCCTGCGGTTGAACCTAGCGCAAACTGCAATACAATAAAAACAAGGTTTGCGGTATTATTTACACCAGCTACTTCATTAGCATTTAAAAATTGTCCACATATTGCCGAATCCGCAATAGTATATATTTGTTGTAAAACATAACTTAATAAAATTGGTAATGAAAATATCATTAACGATTTAAAAATATTATCTTTTGTAAGATTAGTTTCTTTAAAAATACTCATATTAAAGCCTCCTAAATTACCACAAAATATTATATATATTTTGTATTTGTTTTCAATCTTTTTTAAACTAAAAATAAAAAAGTTGAAACAAATACATTTCAACTTTAATATTTAAAATTTTATTTTACTGAATCACTTTTTTTCTTTTAACAAAAACAAAGATATACAAAATGATAGATATAACAAAAGCTGTAAATTCAGTAATTGGGAATGACATCCATACACCTTTTGCGTCAAATGACATCGATAAAACAAGAGCTGGAATAATAATAAATAAATATCTTATTAAGGAAATTATAAGTGATGGTAGTCCTTTTGATAGTGCTTCAAAAACACCGCTAATAATATAAGAAAAGCTTGATACAATAAATCCTAAAGATATTATTCTTAACGCTTCTTCACCACGATCAATAGTAACACTATTATTCGTAAATAGTGATATAAATTTATCAGGGATTGAAAGGAATAAAATAGTTCCTAAAACCATGACTATTATACTAATTATTAATGAATATAAAACTATTTTATTAACTCTTTCATATTCATGAGCACCTTCGTTGTAACTTACAAGAGGTCTTATACCTTGAACTAAACCACTTAAGATAAAATATAAGAATGTTTGTAGTTTATAATATACACCAAGCACAAGAACATATGATGAATCAAAGCCTGAAAGGATTGCGTTTAACGCAATTATCATAAAAGAAGGCAATGCTAGATTTAAAGATGATGAAATACCTACTGAATATAGTTTCTTTATTATCTTTTTATCACCTTTTGCCTTAAAATTAAGTTTTAAATCAAGATTGATTTTTAAAAATATTATTATATAAGTTAAAAGTCCCACAAAAAGTGAAATACCTGTTGCGATTGCGGCACCTTTAACACCCATATCAAACACAAAAATGAAAACAGGGTCAAGTATTATATTTACAACAGCTCCTACTGCCATCGCAAGCATAGTAATAATCATTTTTCCTTGCGATTGAAGTATTTTTTCAAGAGCCATTGAAACTGTAACACATGGCGCAAAAGATGCGACAATGTAAAAATATTCTAATCCATCTTTTATAATTTCTTCATCTGTTGTAAATAGTTTTAAAAATGGTTTTACAAAAGTTATTGATAATAGTGCTATTATAACACCATGAATAATTGCGATTATAACACCTTTAGTTGCACTATATTCTGCATTTTCTTTATCCCCTGCTCCAAGATAAAAACCAGTAAGGGACGCAATCGCCACTCCAAAACCTATACCAAATGCACTTGGTAAATATTGAATAGGATATACAAGAGATATAGCTGTCATTGCGTTTTCAGATACTTTAGCTACAAAGAAACTATCAACTATATTATAAAGTCCATTAATAACCATAGATATTATAATAGGCAATGACATTTTAAAAATCAAACTTAAAATATTTTGTTCTTTCATATATGTTTTTTCCATAACAATTCTCCTTTAACGTTATTTTTTTAGCGTTGTGGCGAAAAGTTTATTAATGAAAAATCCACATCAAATTTTCTAAAGTTATTCTAACATATAGTATATTATATTTCAACAATATATAATTATCTCTATTTAAAATTAAAATTATATTTTATTAATCACAACTATCTAAAAATTCTTTTAAACATTTCATATATTCATCCCTATCTTCATAGTATGTTCTATGTCTTGAGTGCTTATATAAAACCCACTTCTTTTTATTTGTTGTAAGTGCATCAAACATAACTTTATTTTGATATGGTGTTGATTCATCATTAACACCACTATTTATAAGTACTGGTACTTTAATATTTTTAAGTTTTTCTGTGTATTCATAATCCTTAAGAGTACCTGTTGGCTTAAATTCAGACTTACCCCATGCAGTAATATAAGACTCACTTGCGTCAGGTTTTAATCTTCTTAAACATTCAGGATCATTATCTGATGTTGAAAAAACAAATTTATCATAGTAATAATCTAGTGCCTCACTAGCTTCTTTTGATGAAAAATCATCTGCCTCTTCACTTTTTAATAATATTTCTTTTACCTTAGGATCAATTAAATCAATAAGTCTATGTGTTTCTTCTTCCCAAAGTTTTGCGCTAGATAATGTTGAGGATAACGTTATTGATTTAACTCCTTCTGGCATATAGTCTGTCATATAAATAATTAATAACATTCCACCCCATGAATGACCTAAAAGATGTATTTCTTTAAGGTTTAATTTTTCTCTTAAATTAATAAGTTCTTCGGCCCATGTTTTTTTATTCCATAAATCTGTATGCCCTTTTTCTATATGAGATTTACCACATCCAAGTTGATCATACATTATGATAGGTCTATCACTCTCATATGCCAATTCATCAAATAATTCAAAAGAATTATGTGTAGATCCTGGTCCTCCATGTAACATCACAAGTGGAGTTTTATGCCCATTAGGATTTACTATACGGTAGTATGTTTTATATTCTTTGTAATCAATGTATCCTTCTTTAATTTCCATATTATCACCATAATACATTATATAAAAATAAAAAGATTCATGCAAATGCATAAATCTCTTTATAAATTATTCTTCACTCCACACTTCTTTAGCCATATTAAACGCAGCCCAGGCTTTTGGCCAACCGGCATAAAATGCGACATGAGTAATAATACCGGCGATTTCTTTTTTAGATACAGAGTTCTTTTTAGCATTTTCTAAATGATACTTAAAAGATGAGTCTAAAATACCCATAGACATCAAAGAAACTACTGTAATAATACATCTTGTCTTTATATCAATGTCAGAATTATTCCAATTTTCTCCAAACAAAATATCATCATTGTAATGTGCAAAATCAGGCGCAAATTCTTTTAATTTATCTCTTCCTGCAGTTTGAACTATTTTTTCCATAATATCTACTCCTTTTATAATTTATTATATTCTAGATCACTTACAGCCTCACACCATTCGTTAGAACATTCTTCTCCAGGAACTTCTACAGCAATATGTGAAAACCAACTATCTTTTTTAGCACCATGCCAATGTTTAACATTTGCAGGTATTGTAATAACCATACCTTCAGATAAACTAATAGCTTCCTTTCCTTCTTCTTGATACCATCCTTCTCCTGCAGTACAAATAAGTATTTGTCCACCACCGCTTTTAGCATGATGGATATGCCAATTATTTCTACAACCTGGTTCAAACACAACATTCGCTAAAAATACCCCTGTATTTTTATCTGTAAGAGGATTTAGAAATGAATCTCCTGTAAAATATTTTTTATAATTTATGTTAGGATCACCAAGCCCAAACATATTATGTTTTAAAAACTCTTCTTTATCTATATATTTCATATTTACTCCTTCACTTAATCATTTTGAACTTTATACCTAATCCAAACAGCACCACTTTTTAGTGCCTGTGCTTGAATAAGTTTTAATTCTTTTAATCGTGTATTTTTTGGAAGTCCATCAAAAACCGATGTCATTCCATCTCTTCCATCAATACCTGCGCCAATAAGGATACTAATTTCATCAAGTAGACCTGCTGACAAAAAACCAGCATTTATATTTCCGCCACCTACTACAACCATTTTTTCTATATTAAATTCTTCCAAAAGAATCTCTGTAGCTCTAGTTAAATCAATATGCTCACTTCCACACGCAATCCATGAAATATTTTTTGATTTTAAATACTCTAAATATTCTAGGCTTGCATTTGTGCTTGTTACTACAATTAGTGGTTTCTTTTTATTCTTTTGATCTTCCCAAAGTAATGAACCTTTTGTATCAAGTATAACAGTATACAAATTACTATCACTAGCTTTATAAAAACTTTCTTTATCAATACTTGTTTTAACATCACTTACAAATTTACCAGGTAAAGCCATCTCATACTCTGCTGTAACACGTCCGCTTAATTCTGCTTTAGCACTAAATGAACCCAAAGTCTTGTAATAATCTTCTACACCAGGTAGTTTTTCTGTCATTGCACAGTCAATTCTTCCATCTACAGATGTCATCATGTGGCATATAATATATGGTCTTTTCATAATATACCATCTCCAATCTTTACTATTCACTTAAATAATACAGCCTAAACCTTACTTTAGGTCAAGATATAATTTAAAACTTAAAAGAAAAAAGAGCTGTTTTTTCACAGCCCATTTTATAATCTATTTGACAAAAGTCTCAACTTATCAAAGAGTTGGATATTCTAAATGTCTCAATTCTACTCCTTTTCTACATTCATTTTTAATTTGTTCTAACAAAAATGGTGTCGCATATTGAGGAATTGTAGTAAAATAAGAACCTGACCCAAAATTCTCTTTAATTATTTTATAACACTTCTTTGCACTATATTTAGTTTTACCTTCCATAACATTTTTAGATGCTGCCATCTTTCCGTTAACAGATTTTTCTTCTATCAAAATAATTCCACTATTATCTTCTATTATAAAATCTATTTCTAAATGTTCTTGCCCATTAGAAAAATAACATAATGGAAAATCACACTTGTTTAGCATAGTTGCACATAAATTTTCATATATTGCACCTTTTCTTGAATCCAAATTGTCGCTCAAAAAACTTTGTGTTGTTTCTAAAGGGAACATTGCCATAAGTAACCCAATATCTGAAATAAATGCTTTAAAATATGTTCTATCTATATTTGCTTCTAACGGTTTTTCTATAGCTTTAGTATTAAAACATCTTAACACTAATCCCGCTTTATCGAGCCATTCAAATGCATCCTCAAATTCGCTTGCTCTACCACCTTTTTTTACTAAAGAATATTTAAACTTCAATGAGTCTGTTTCGCGAGCTAATTGACTAGGTATTGAATCAAACACTCTATTTAATTTTGCCTGTAAATTATAGTCAATCACCTCTTCATTATTATCATTAATAAATCTTCCAAAATCTGCTCTATAATCTTGAATAAGACCTTTTAGATAATCTCTTGATTCTACAAAATTACTTGTCTTTAAATACTTTTCAACTGATCCAGGAAGACCTCCTATGACAACATATCGTTTAAGCATTTCTTTATAATATGTAGCAAGAGCACTAGGTATTTCTTTTTCTTCTTTAGTGTATTCTTTTAACACATTAATATTTTCTTCTTTAAGACCATTTGCTAATAAAAATTCTTCAAAATCCATAGATGTCATATGGATGATTTTTTCGTATCCTGTTGGAATATCTATTTTTTTATTTCTTCTAAAATTAAGTATTCCAAGAAGTGATCCTGTCCCAATAACCGCAAATCTTTTATCCATCGCAAAACTCTTTAAAGAAGTTCTTGCTAAAGGGCAATCACCTATTTCTTCAAAAATTAGAATTGTTTTGTACGGAACAAAACTTTGTGTTGGAAAATATGGTGATGATTTTTCAATAATCGTGTCTACATCCAAATTTCCATCAAAAATTGTTCTTAATTCCTTTTTATGCCTAAAATCATAAATAATAACATTATCATAAAATTCATGCGCAAATTTATTAACTATATAACTTTTACCAATTTGTCTTAGTCCATCAACAATTAAAGGAACTTTATCTTTGTCTTTATTCCAATTTATTAAGTCATTATATATTTTTCTTTTAAAATCATTTTGTTCCATAACACATCACCTAATTATATTTTACACTTTTTTCGTAAAATGTAAATAATCACACAAAACGATTTCGTAAAATGTAAAAAATAACACAAAGCGAAGATTTATGCTTCATCCTAATAAAAAATTAGTTACAATCAAATAACATTTTAGTGCATGTTTTTTATTATATTTTTCTACTTTCATGGCATGTGAAATAAATAATTTGCCAATCACTAGCTAATTCTTTTATTAAACCTATCGCTTTATTAAGTTTTATCGAATCTAGTGAATCAAAAACATCGTCAAGTATTATTATTGAATCATGATTCTTATACATTGAATCTAACACCGCAAACCTTAGTGCTAACATCATTATTGCCCTTTCTCCATCTGACAAATCTTTAGCATCTCTTAAACGACCATTAAGATCATATTGTATCTCATATTCATAATTCATAACAACATTAGAACCTATTTTTTCATAAATCTTTTTAGCATATGATATAAAAGAATTCTTAATCGGAGATATGTATTTAGCTTCCATATCAGAATGGGCTTCTTCTAGTGCTTTTAAAGCAATATTTGCGATTTCAACATTTTCTTTATAATCTTTTATTAAATCATTATTTAAAGCAATTTCATCTTGAAGTATTTCTCTTCTAGAAATATTTGTTTCATACTGTTCTATTT
>CAVCDW010000072.1:0-20449 GCA_963601055.1 Elusimicrobiaceae bacterium | reverse complement strand
TACTTGCACTTTTCTGATTTCTCAGTCGTGCTTATTTATATTATCACTTTAACCTTTATATGTCAAGCATATTTTTTATTTTTTATTAGATTTTATCTTGGGTTTTTAGTGATTGTCACTATCAATTGCAGCGACCTTTATTAGAATACACCATAGAGCCTTAATTGTCAATAAGTTTTTGCATTTTTATTCACTTTTTTGTGATAAAAAAAGACAAGTTTGTGACAACTTGTCTTTCACTAATAATTATTAATTATTGTTGTGTTTTTAAATACTTTAAAACCTCAATATAAGCCATTACGAAAGCTCCTACACCCTTTGCATCATTTGATACAATTGGCTCAGAAATATAATACTCATATGATCCATCACGTCTAGGGTTATTTTCAGGTCCTAATCCAGCAACTAAACAAATATTGTCTAGATTTAACTCACCATCAACCTCTTTTAGGCTGTAATCACAAATACCATTAAATATATCTAATCCCATTTGATAATATCTTTCAGGTAAAATACCTAGTCTTGCTCCCTTAAGGATAGAATAAGCAATCATTGCACTTCCAGAAGTTTCAACATAATTTCCTTCACAACCTGCTTTATCTACAACTTGATAAAACATTTTTGTTTCTTTATCTTGATAAGTTAGAAGTGAATCTATAATTTCCTTTAATAATTTAGTGAATGTTCTATATTCATCATACATTTGTTGGTTAATAATTTCAGAACAATCAGCAAGTGCTACTGTGAACCATCCGATAGATCTTAACCAGAAATTTTTAGAAAGTCCTGTTTTAGGGTCAGCCCAGAATATAGACTTTGAAGCATCATATCCATGATAATAAAGTTTCTTCTTTTCATCAAACATTATTTTTCTAACATTTTCAAATTGATTAATAATGTCATTATAATGTTCCATTTTATTAAATCTTGTTTCATAAGTTAAATAAAATGGTTGTGCCATATAAAGACCATCAAGCCAAATTTGGTTTGTATAAATCTTTTTGTGCCAAAAATTACCTTCTGGTGTACGTGGTTGACCTTTTATTTGTTCATAGATGTTATTAATTGCTTTAAGATACTTTTCTTCTTTTGAAATATCATATAGTGAAAATAAAGTTCTACCTTCTGCAATATCATCTGTAGAATATTTATTTTTATCATATTCCTTAATTGTTCCATCTTCTTGAACGAAATAATCAATATATGCTTTTGTAAAATCGTATATTTTCTTATCTCCTGTCATCTTGTAAAGTTCGATTAAAGATGTTGTCATACATCCATCGATATAATTCCATTTACATGGCTTTCCTTCACGGATAACCTCAATATTCCAATAAGGTTTACCTGGTGCAGATTTGTCAATTAAATTATTAATATATTTATCTATTATTTTATAATCCATACTATTTCCTCTCTTTTAACTATATTTTACTAAATGTTGCACTTGTTTTCAACTAAGGTTTATATTTTAAAATATCATTCAATTTTATTTCACCTTCACGAATTAAACTTATTGAATCATTATTTATCATTACAACAGTTGACGCAACCGATGATGACATTTCTGAAGGTTCATATATATAATCTACAACATCATTATATTTTTCTTTGATAGATAGATATTCATTCATTGCGGCACTACCACTATCATTAACTGAAGTTGTAGCCATTGGCCCATTTTCTTGTAATATTTTTAAAGCAACTAAAGAATTTGGTATTCTAACACCTACCATATCAATATTCATACTTGCTTTAATACATTCTTTTGCAGGTACTATTATAGTTAATGCCCCAGGCATTAAATTTTGTACTAATGCACGTGCAAAATCGTTTAAATAAGCTATTTCTTCTATTTGCTTAAGATTTGCGCATAGCACAGCTAAAGGTTTATTATGTGGTCTATGCTTGATCTCATAAATTTTTTCTATATTTTTGGCATCAAAAACTGATGTCCCTATTCCATATACTGTATCAGTTGGAAAAATTAATAATTTACTCATTTTTAAATCCTTTTATAATAATAGTCATTCTATCTTTTCCTTCTAAATCTTTTAATGATTTGATTTTAGCATTTGGAAAATATTCTTTTGCAAGTTCTATCATGGCATCTTTTTTATCATAGCCATGTTCAAACGCAAGAATGGCATCATCATTTAATATTTTAGCCGCATCTCTCATAATTATTCTATAGAATTTCAAGCCATCACTACCACCGAATAATGCAATATTAGGTTCATTATCTTTTACAATTTTTTGAACCTCTTCATTTTCTGGTATATATGGTGGATTTGATACGATAAGATCAAATTTTTGATCCATCACTGGTTGAACCATATCACCTTGAAGGATTTTAACGTCAGCGCCTAAGGTAGTCGCATTTTCACGCGCTACATCTAATGCTTCTTTTGAAATGTCTGTAATAGTTACATCCATGTTGTTTTGTTCAAGTTTTAAAGTAATACCAATACATCCACTACCTGTTGCTATATCAGCTGCTTTAATTGCTTTTCCTTTAAAATATTCATCATAACACATAAGTACGTTTTCAACTAATTCTTCCGTTTCAAATCTTGGAATTAGAACATTTTCATTTACCTTAAATTCATACCCATAAAAAGGTGCATGACCTATTATGTAATAAATAGGTTTATTTAGTTCTACATGCATTTTTAAATAGTTATTGTATGATGTTACTACATCTTCTATAACTTCATTATCCAATGCCGCAAATAATTCAGGAGAAGTTTTTCCCGATGCATGTTCTAGTAAGAACAAAGCCCCACTTTCTTCTTTACCATTTGCTATAAAAAATTCATTTCCTTGTTTTAAAAGTTCTCTATATTTCAATTTATATCACCTAAAAATATTATATCATAAAAAAAGAAAGAGAACTCATTTTTTTACGAGTTCTCTTAATTGTTTATTATTCTGCTTCTTTAGTTTCTTCAGGAGTTTCAGTCTCTTTAGATACTTCTTCAGTCTTTTCATCTTCAGTAGTATCATTTACTTCTTCAATTAATCCTTGAGCGATTAATTCTTTAGCAACTTCTTCAACAAAGTTCTTGTTCTTGTAACCTTTTTGTTGTGGAATATCAAATCCCTTCATTAACTCATCAATTAATTGTAGAGCTAATTCAACAGAAGTAGGTCCTTTTAATTTTAATGTGAATGGAACAAAGATATATTTTTGTTTTGAAGATAAGTCAATTTGATGATATTTATTAACATCATATGAATCTGGATCTAGTGCTAAGTGTAATCTTAATGTAGTTCCAATAATAGAAATCTTCGCAACTAATTCACCAGCATATCTATATGTATCAACAGTGTTGCTGAATTTTTGTTTAATCTTCTTATAAGATTCAAGTCTATTACGAACCTTATTATATCTTTCACGTTTCTTAGGGTCTAATGTCATTAATTTTAATCTAAACTCTTTTGGCTCTTCTCCACCAACAAGTTTAATTTGTTTAATAGACTTACGTGAATCATCAGCATCATCTTCACGAACTTCAACTTGTGCTAATTCGCTTTCTTCTTCAGCAGCTTGTTCAAGTTTTAATTCATTTTGAGTATTTCTATCGTTTGTAATATCATTTTCATCAAGAATTACACCTTGTAAACCTGTGGCTTTTTGTACTTCAGCAAGGTCAGCAGCCTTTTGAGCTTCGATAGCAGCAGCAATATCAGCAAATGATGTACCATATCCAGCTTGAGCAGCCTTTGAAGCTTCCCATTCCTTAACGATAGAATCACCAAATTTACGTCTATCACCATATACATATTTTTCACGGTGGTTATATAATTTTTGACGACGTGCCTCAAATATAGTAAGCACATAATCAGTACCTATATACATACCATATGCAATAGCAACAAAGAAATAGATTAATACATAGAATGCTTGTAATTTCTCTAAAATATTACCATTTGCTAAATTTTCATGAGTATTCCAACGAATAATCCATCCATACTTGAAATAAGTATATCCAACAGCTTCAACTAATAAAACTGCAAGTGGTAATAAAATTGATGCTACCGGCTTCTTTTGCTTAATTAATCTATAAGCAATAATACCATAAATAAATACTTGGACAACTAAAAGAACGATAGCTACAATTCCAATTTTTCCAAACATATTAAATTTCATTCCTGATACAATTCCAAGAAGTCCTACATATCCTACTGCAAGAACACAACCAACAATTAAATCAGCTAATTTGTAACCATCAGCTTTTTTAGAGTTTGCAGCAAGTTCTGAATGTTCGAATGTAGATGGAATTGCAAGAACTGTTAAAGCTAATAGCAATACTCCTATTAAAGATACAAATACGCAAGATAAAGCAGCTTTTAGTGTTGAAGCATCTTTAACATAGTCAATTCCTTGTTTTGCTCCAAATACTATAAATAATAAATATAATAGAAGGACAAAACCATAAATAGGGAATGCTTTACTCTTTTTACGTCTAACTTGAATAGCAAATGTTATTGCCATTGCCATAAAGAATATAGCAAAAATTCCATAAACTAATATTTTGATAGCAAGATCTTGATTCCATTCAAAATTCATGTAACCATAGTACATTCTGGCTACAAAACTGCTAACACAATTTGCACCACCTAATGCAAATCCTAGAATAATTCCTACGAGAATTAATCCTAGTAGTGAAAATAATAAGATTTTTCTTATTTTTTTCATGTAATTACCTCCCAATAGTAATAGTTTTACTAAATTGTCTCTCTTTATACACGAAAACTATTAATTTTTTTATAAAGCGTAACAAATATAATTCTCTTTTTTCTTTTCTTCAATATTACAACTATATTTCATAAGCACTTTATTATATGTTACTTTAATTTTATTAAAAATTCAATATTCACTTTGATTTAATATTATTAAATTACTCATTATCAGTATCAGTAGCTTCTGCTAATTTGCGTTTTTGTACCTCATTGATGATTTCTGGAATAATTAAATCAAGTTTTCCTTCCATTACAGCATCAAGTCTTTGAATTGTAAGACCAATTCTATGGTCTGTAACTCTGTTTTGTGGATAATTGTAAGTTCTAATCTTTTCTGCTCTATCTCCACTTCCGATTGCTCCACGACGAGCATTACCATCTTTTGCATCTTTTTCTTCTTTTTCTATTGCATAAAGTTTAGAAACTAAAAGTTTCATAGCTAATGCTTTATTTTCGTGTTGAGAACGATATACTTGTGATGCAAATGAAATTCCAGTAGGAATATGTGTAACACGTACTGCAGAGTATGTAGTATTAACTCCTTGTCCTCCTGGACCTGAAGAACAGAATGTGTCAATTCTTAAATCTTTTTCTTCTATTTTAATATCTATCTCTTCAGCTTCAGGCATTACATAAACAGTAGCTGTAGAAGTTTGAATTCTACCATTTGCTTCTGTTGTTGGTATTCTTTGTACTCTATGTGTTCCTGATTCATACTTAAGGTTAGAATATACAAGTTCTCCTGCTACCTTAAATGAAATATTTGAATATCCTCCAGCAGCTCCTGGTTGAGCATCCATTACCTCAACCTTCCATCCTTTAGATTCTGCATACTTAGAATACATTCTAAATAAATCACCTGCAAATATGTTAGCTTCATCTCCACCTGCAGCTCCCTTGATTTCAACGATAACGTTTTTCTCATCATTAGGATCTTTAGGTAATAGAAGAATCTTTACTTCTTCCATAATTGCATCTTGTCTTGCTAGATTTTCATCTAACTCGATAGCAGCCATCTCAGAGATTTCAGGATCTGATTCTTTCTTCATTTCCTTTAAATCATCTACTGCAGCTACTAAATTTTTATATTCTCTATAAAGTTCTACAATTTTCTCTAAATTCTTTTGTTCTTTAGATAACTCAGTAAGTTTCTTAATATCAGAAACTATCGCAGGGTCTTGTAATTCTTTATTTATTTGCTCATATCTTTTTTCAATAGCATCTAATCTATCAAACATAATTACTCCTTATCATCGAAGTACTCTCCACTACTTTCTCTTTCAGTAGTTACTTCGAATTTATAATACTTTCCTATAAAATTAAAATATATTTTTACACCAGATACACCTTGACGGTTCTTGGCTATATTAAGTTCTGTAAACGGATCTTTTCTTGCTTCTTCATTTTTAGCATAATATCCTTTTCTATAAAGCAACATAATAATATCCGCATCTTGTTCAATACCTCCAGATTCACGAAGGTCTGACATTTGAGGCTCGTTACTTCCATCTTTTCTATTCTTATCTTCAACTTTACGTGAAAGTTGTGATAACGCAAGTACTGGAACATTAAGTTCACGGGCCATAGCTTTTAATTGACGTGATATATCCGCAACTTCATCTGCACGTGATTTATTTTTTCCACCATGTGATGAATTTACAAGTTGTAGATAATCTATTACAACAAAATCTAGTCCTCCCTCTGAGGATGCTAGTTTTCTACATTTCGTTCTTATACTTTCTATTGTTGTTCCACTTGAATCATCAAATTGAATATCAAGTTGCGAAAGTCTTGCTTGCGCTGTAATAAAAGCTTTACTTTGATTAATATCAAATTTTCCACTTTTAATTGTTTTAGAATCAATATTAGCTTCAGACGCAATCATACGTTCAGCTAATTGATCATAACCCATTTCTAGATTAAATACTGCAACTCTTGCTTTTCCATTTTTATTTAATCTTGCAATATTTGTCGCAATATTCATCGCAAGTGCTGATTTTCCCATTCCGGGACGAGCTCCTAATACAATAAGCTGCGGAGCTTGAAACCCTAATGTTTGTTCATTAAGATTTGAAAATCCAGTATCTAGTCCTATAATATCTTTATCATTTGATGCATTAAAATCTACATGCTCTTTAACTTTCGCTAACGCTTCATCCATTTTAACAAATGATGATGTTTTTTTACCTTTAGATAATTCAAAAACAATTTTCTCTGTTTCTTCAAGGTATTCATCAGCATCTATTTTAGAATCCATTCCTATTTTTACAAGATCATTTAATGACGCAAGTGTTCTTCTTTTTAGGGAGGCACTCTTAACTAATGTTATATATTCATCAATATATGAAGTAGTATAACTATGACTCGCAATATCAGATATATAAGATGCCCCACCGGCTGCATCTAATACATTTTGATTTTTTAACTCCGTAAAAACAGTTGTTAAATCAATTCTTGAACCTTTAGAATAAAGGCTTAACATCGCCCTATAAATTATTTTGTTTTTTGGATCATAAAAATCTTCTTCTTCAAGTTCATCTGATAGTGCAATTATTTGAGTTCCATCCATTAAAACGCAAGCTAAAAGTGAAATTTCAGCATCAACATTCTTTGGTATGGTTATATTATTCATAACACACCTCTTATTGTTCTAATACTTTTATTTCAATATTCGCAACTACATCCTTATGTAATTTAACTGTCGCAGTATAATTACCAATTGTTGTTATTTCGATAGGTAATTCAACTTTCTTCTTATCAAGTTTTATACCTGTTTGTGCTTCAAATTCATCACAAACTTGTTTTGTAGTAATATGTCCAAATGATTTTCCATCATTTCCAACTTTAATATATAAATTGATTGTTTTACTTTCAATTTCAGCTTTTAATTTCTCCATAAGTTCCTTATGTTCAATTTGAGCTTGTTCTTCTTTAGCTTTCATTTCATCTAAAGTCTTTCTATTTTCTGGAGTCGCAACGATTGCTAACTTATTTGATAATAAGTAATTACCATATCCATTCGCAACATTGATAATTTGTCCTTTAACTCCTCTACCTTTAACATCTTCAAGTAATATAACTTGCATATCCATTCCTCCTGTTGTATCGTATTCTCTCTTTAATATTTCCATTAACTGATTATAAACAGCTTCTATAGTTGTTCCATCTTTTTGAACAGCAGCCGCATTTAAGTGACCACCACCGCCCATTTCTTCCATGATGATTTGAACATTTATTTGTTCTAGTGAACGTGCACTTATTCCTACATTTCCAGCTCTTTCAATATATCCTATTGTAAAAGCAGCTTCTACATTGTCAATTTGAAGAAGTCTATCTGAAATCTTCGCAAGCATTGGACGTTCTGATAATATTTCAGTTTCAGGTATTTTAACAATAGCTATCTTGTTATATATAATTTCTGCATGAGTTAATGCATTCGCAAAGAATATTTCATCATCATAAGATCCTCTAAGAAGCATTCTTACAATAGACATATCTCCACCATATTCCTTAAGAACTGAAGCAGCTTCAAACGTACGTGAACCTGTACGATAAGAGAAGTTGTTAGTGTCTACTACAATACCAGCTAAAGCCATTGTCGCAAGTGCTGGTGATATTTTTAAATCATCGCCAAAGAACATAAATAATTCTGAAATTAGTTCTACAGCTGATGATGCATAAGGTTCAACATAGTTAACTATAGGATCTTGGAAATCAACCTCACCATGTCTATGGTGATCTATGACTACAAGTTTTTTTGCTTGCCCTATAATTTCAGGATACATCGCAATTGTAGGTGATTGTGTATCAACCACAATTAAAAGTGTTTGTGATTTAATATCTATTTTAGATAATGGTTTTAGATTAGTAACAATATCTGGGTCAGCATACTCTAAATAATTAGAAATCAATTTCTTAACTGTTGAGTCCACATTTGTTTCATCATAAACACCATCTACCATTTTTCCCGTAGACTTTACTAGACTTATTGTAAGTAATGTAGACGCAATCGCATCGGCATCTGCCATTTTATGTGCCATAACAACAACATTCGAAGCAGCTTCAATAGCTTCTTTTATAGCTAGCGCATGCACACGAGCATTAACAAGCGTATTCTTTTCAAGAGCGTTAATCTTTCCTCCAAAATATTGAATCTTTTCATTTTCAATATTTACAACAACTTGGTCTCCACCACGTTTTTCTGCAAGTTCTACTGCTTGTTGAGCCATTATTCCAAGTTCATCATAACTTAAGTCGTAACAAGCTGCACCAATTGATACAGATGTTCTTAAATGCTCTCTTTGAACTATTTCACGAATACTATCTAATAATTCAAATTTATCTTTAATCATTTCAAGTAAGTGCTCTTTATCACAAACTATTAAAAGCCTATCATTATAATTTTGAAGATATCCTTGATGATCTGATGCATAATCTGCAATTTCTCCTAAGATTTCTCCTCTTATATTAGATTGAATTTGCATATCTAATCTCTTCATTGATTCATCAAGATTATCAATTGAAATAATTACAAAAGCTGTTTTTCTTTGATCGTATTTAATTTTTAATTTTTCACGATCAGTTTGATCAAAGAAATAAATCAAATTGTTTTCATAATTATTAACAACTTGAAAATACATATCATCTAATTTATAAACGAATTCTTCATCTTTAGCTCTTATATGCATTAAAATTTCACTTGAAATATCATTTAATGATTGATCTATAATCGCTGTTTTAAAAATGGTTTTAGCATTTTTATTTGCCCATCTAGCAATATAATCATCATCATATACTAAAATACCTACTGGAAGTTCAGTAAATGCTTTATCTCCAGAGTTACGAACATGATATGAAATACTATTCCATTGTTCTAGTCTGTTCTCAAGTCGTTTAACCTTTTTAGATTGTTTATCATAAAATTTAGTAGTAAGTAAAATTGTCGCAATTAAAAGAAAAATTGCCGCAAACAAAAGATATATTTCATTATATTTAATATCAAATGGTTTTCTAAAGTAAAAAACAATACATGTTGCAGAAATTAATGTCGCAATTATAACTGAAATTACTTTCTTCATAGGCTCACCTCTATAGACTTACTTAATTATATCAATTTATTTATTTTATTACAACATAAGAGGACTTAAAAAATATGACAAAAAGTATCAGTTTGCTACAAAAAAGAGACCTTATACAGGTCTCTAATATTATTGTTATTACTCCTTTGTGAAAGGTAATAATGCCATATGTCTAGCTCTCTTGATAGCGATAGCTAGCTTTCTTTGATATTTTGCAGATGTTCCAGTTGCACGACGAGGTAAGATTTTTCCTCTATCAGTAACAAACTTTCTTAATAAGTCAACATCTTTGAAATCAATATGGTCAATATTGTTTGTCTTGAAATAACAAACTTTTTTTCTTCTTGGATGTAAATTTCTTTGCATATTATTTTCCTCCTTTTTTAGAATGGTAAATCATCTTCCGCAACATTAGATACGTCAAACGTATTTGGTTCGGATTGTTGTTGTCTTTCTCTAACTACACTTTGAGTTTGAGCTGTATAGCCTTGATTATCAGAAGATTGAGAATCACTACGTCCTTGTAAGTTTTGTACACTTGAGCATACTACTTCAGTAACATAGCGAGTTGATCCATCTTGTGCTTGATAATTTCTAGTTTGAATACTTCCACAAATACCTAGCATATATCCCTTTTTAACATATTTTCCAAGGAATTCTGCTTGTTGTCTCCAGGCAACACAGTTAATAAAATCCGCTTGTCTTTCACCATTGTTTGATTGATATTGTCTATCAACCGCAATAGTAAAATTAACATTAGCTAAATTGTTACCAACATATCTTACTTCTGGATCCCTTGTGATTCTTCCAACTAATACTACATTATTAATCATAATATCCTCCTTAATTACTCTTGAGCATTAACGATGATATGACGAAGAATATTTTCGTTATATCCAACTACACGGTTGAACTCATTTACAGCTTCTACAGTTGCTTCTACAGTTAGAACAACAAAGTAACCCTTATGATTCTTTTCGATTTCATAAGCAAGTTCTTTAAGTCCCCATTCATTAACCTCTAAAACCTTTGAATTGTTATTAGTGAAGATCTCATTTAAATTCTTGATTTCTTTGCTAATAGAATCAGCGTCTAGAGTTGGACGAATGATATACATAACCTCGTACTTTTTCATTTTAATCGCACCTCCTATGGTCTATGGCCTGGTTTTTCTAACGCAGGCAGAATGTGCATAATACATATGCTTTAAGATTCTATCACGATTTTATTTTTAAATCAATATTATATTTTTCTTTTTTTGTTAAATTTCCTCTTTTTTATATACGCTTTATTTAGTGTATAATTTCTTCAATTGTTCAAATTTAGGTAGCGAACGTTTAACAAAATCAGTTGAAACACAGTAAGCTATTCTAAAATATCCTTTAACTCCAAAACTATCTGATGGAACTAATAGTAAATCTATTGATTTAGCCACCTCGCAGAAATGTTCTGAATCTTCTTCTAAACATTTAGGGAAGATGTAGAAAGTACCACCTGGTTTTACTACCTCAAATCCTAATTCAGTTAATTTATTATATAAAATATTCATATTTTCTTCATAAACTTTTAAGTCTGAAGTTTTATCAACAGTTAAGGCTGTTGCTTGTTGAATTAATGAAGATGGACAATTATGACCTATTCCCCTTGATATTTGTCCCATAATATCTACAAGTAGTTTATAATCCTTACATTTAGGATTAACAGCTACATATCCAATTCTTTCACCTGGAATTGAAAGTGACTTACTAAATGAATAGCACATTAATGTATTATCATAATAAGATGAAATACATGGTATTTCTACACCATCAAATACTATTTCTCTATATGGCTCATCTGATATTATATAAATGTCATGATTATATTTTTTAGTTGCTTCAAGTAAAATATCTCTAAGTTCTATAATAGTTTCTTTAGAATATACAACACCAGATGGGTTATTTGGTGTATTGATTAAAATTGCCATAGTTTTTTCATTAATCATCTTTTTGAATTCTAAAATATTAATTTGGAATGTTTTAGTATTTGCAGGAACAACCTTTAATATAGCTCCTGCTCCGCCTACATAGTGATTATATTCAGGGAAATATGGCGCAAATGTTATTACTTCATCTCCAGGTTTTGTTACAGCCCTAATCGCATGTGCTAGGGCTCCTGCAGCACCTGTTGTAGGAAATATTGCGTCTTTTGTGTAATTTAAGGTATATCTTTCTTTCAAATTTTTAGCTACAGCTTCTCTAAATTCATCATTACCTAAGTTTGGTGAGTAACCATGTGCTTCAATTGAAGTTCTTGTATCTAATACTTCTTTAATCGCATCATTATAAACACTTGGTACATCAACGCTTGGATTACCTAATGAATAATCAAAGACATTATCTTCTCCGACTTCTTTTTTTCTTTGAAGACCATACATATACATTTCTCTTATTTTACTCTTCTTTGTTGTAAGACTTTTATAATATTCATTAATCATTGTAATACTCCTTTATAATATCTATCATTTTATTTATCGCAAAATCTGTTGATTTTAATCTGACATTTTCTCTTCCAATATTTCCAAATTGTTTAGTAAATGTATTTATCATACCATTTAAATAAAAACCAAAACATACCATTCCAACAGGTTTTCTTTCAGTTCCACCATTTGGGCCTGCAACACCTGAAATTGAGATAGCAGCTTCTGCACTAGCTTCTTTTGCGGCACCGATTGCCATTTCATAAACTACCTCTTCTGATACAACTCCGTATTTTTCTATTGTATCATGCGATACATTAATAAGTTTTTCTTTTGCTCTATTTGCATACACAACAAAAGCCATATCAAAAACATCTGATGCACCACTAACGTTCACAATAGTTGATGATAAAAGACCAGCTGTGCATGATTCTGCTGTTGTAATATGTAATTTATGCTTCAATAACAATTTTACTAATTCTTCTTCATTCATATAATAAATCCTATTCTTGTAATTTAATTTAATTATACACAAAAAAAAGTCTCTTTTAAAGAGACTTATTTGTATATGAAATTTTATTTCCATTTCTATACGCCGTAAGAGTTATTGTATCACTAGATAATGAAAGTGCTAGTATATTTTTAAACACTGTAATAGATGTTATAGTAGTTCCATTAATTTCTGTTATAAAATCTCCAGCATTCATTTTATTAAAAGAATTTCCTAACCCTTTTGCATAAATATATAATCCATGCTTTTCATCACTAGGGAATGTAAACGTACCTGCTGTTTGTGCATTACTATTATATGTGTAGTATGGTTGGGTAGTTAAACCTTCAATATAGTTATATTCTAAATAAGAACCACTTGCACTTGGTCTTGAAACATTACCATTGTTTTCTATTTGAGATATTATTGTGCATAAAGCATCACTTTCTATCGCAAAATTGAAATCATCTAAATCTTCTCCACCTTCTGCACTACTACTTGTAGCAGTACTAGCAGTTTTATAAACATTTAGGCCTATCATATTTCCATCATAATCATATAATGCAGATCCACAATTTCTAGTAGATGCCATAGCCTCATGCTTAATTAAAAGCCCATTAGAATATTCTACGATTCCATTATATAAATTATAAGCATCTTCTTCGAAATCATAGTTAGAAATACTTTCAACACTCTCTTGCATACTTGCAATACTAAACACCATATCTCCAACTTTTGTAGTATAATTGCTTGATAAAGATACAGGTGTATATTTAGTTAATGATTTAAATTTATAAACTGCAACATCATTTGTTTTATCACAACCAACTAAAGATGCTGATATCATGTTTGTTGTATCATCAGATATTATAATATTATAATTCGAAGCCGAAGTATCTGCCTCATCGAATGATGTTACAACATAATATTCATTTAAAACATTTTTATAAATAACTGCACTTTGTATTTTATATTCTACACTTAGATTTAAAAAACCGCTTTTCTTTGTAGTTTCAATAGATATTAATACATTAGAATCTTCTACTTTAGATACTGCATCTTGAAGCATTTTATCAGTAACACCTGTATTTATATCTATATAACCTACAACGTTTTGTTTTTTAGTATCACCACTATTAAACAAGCTACATGACGTTAAAAATAGTCCTAGAAAAAGTACAATTAAAAACATTATTTTTTTCTTCATAGGAATCCTCCTTAAAGACTAAATTTATTTTTACTTAAGAATGAATTAATCTTAGAAATGCTTATAGCAAAATCCATGTTATCAACTTCATTATATGTATATTCATTTCCACTATTATCTTTTGTAGTATCTGTAGAAACAAGTCCTGCAACATTTAGTCCAATTAATTCTCCTTCAAGTGAGAATAGTCCTCCACCTGAATTTCCTGGGTTTATTGTGGCAGTATGCATTACTAAATTTTGTGTTGTCATAACTTTTGAAACAATTCCTGATGTAAGTGAATTATAATACTCTAATGATTCAGGACATCCAACAGAGATAGCTGACATACCCTTAGCTACAACTGAATTTGAAAATGTAACTGGTGTAATTGTTTTAGAAGTTGGAGTATTGATTCTTAAAATAGCAAGATCATCAGCAGTTGAAGTCATTCTTTCTTGATATGTTGTAGAAGCTATTAAGGTTGCGGAATAATAAGTACCTTCACCAAAATAAATGCTTAACGATGTTGACTCTTTTCTATTTTCAGCGGCTTCTATAACATGTCTATTAGTTAAGAAATAAGTATATTGTGAATCAGTTTTAATACATACGCAAGAACCGATAGAATAATTTGTAGTTGAAAGTATATTTCTAACACCAAAACACGAATTTATAACTTTATCATAAGCTTGTCTATATGTTGAAATTATTTCTGTTGTTTCTTTAGTTGAATCAATTTCTGAAGCATCTTCACTACCTGTACCATCTGTTGAAATAAGACTACATGATGACATAGTAGCTAACATAAGAGCTGCTGGTATCCATAAAAATATCTTTTTCATATTATCAATCCTTTCAAATTTTAAATAAACGCTTTGCGTTATTATCGGTAATATCTTCTAATTCTTTATAACTTATATTTCTTAAATTTGCAACCTCTTTAGCAACAAAGATAACATAAGATGATTCATTTCTTTTTCCTCTATAAGGAGTTGGTGTCATATAAGGACAATCTGTCTCAAGTAATAAACGGTCTAATGGTATAGTTTTAGCCACTTCTTTTGGTTCTTTAGCATTCTTATATGTTACAGGTCCATCAAGCCCTATAAAGTATCCTAGTTCAATAAATCTTAAAGCCATTTCTTTAGAACCACTAAAGCAATGAAGAACGCCATATGCTTTTCCTTCATATTTTTTTAGTATTTCATATGTGTCAGCCATCGCATCACGAGAATGAATTATAAGTGGTAAATTATATTTAATAGATAATTTAATTTGTCCTTCAAACATTTCTTTTTGAAGTTCTTTATTATCAACTCTATAATGGTAATCAAGACCACATTCACCGACTGCATATATTTTATTATTTTTAATAAAGTCTTCCAAATAATCTAAATCAGAAACATCTTCTACCTCTTCAGGGTGAATACCTGCAGTAGGGAAGAAAAAATTTGGATAAAGAGTTGTAAGTTCTTGAGCTCTTCTATTTAATTCTTTACTAAAACCTACAAGAATTACTTTATTAACATTATTTTCTAAGCATCTTTTTATGCAAGAATCTAAATGATCTTTAAATTCTTCTGCTAATAAATGTGAATGTGTGTCTATCATAATATACCTCTTAGTAAAAAAGACTGTAAGGATACCCTACAGTCTTTTAATTTAATTAATAGTTAATTACTCAATAATACTAACTACTGATCCAGCACCTACAGTACGTCCACCTTCACGGATAGAGAACTTAGTTCCTTGTTCAATAGCAATTGGGTGAATTAATTCAACAGTCATTTCTGTGTTGTCTCCAGGCATAACCATGTCTTTTCCTTCTGGTAAGTTGATTACTCCTGTAACGTCAGTTGTTCTGAAGAAGAATTGAGGACGATAGTTAGAGAAGAATGGTGTATGTCTTCCTCCTTCATCCTTAGTTAATACGTAAACTTGAGCAGTAAACTTGTGATGAGGATGAACTGATCCTGGTTTAGCAAGAACTTGTCCTCTTTGGATTTGATCACGAGTGATTCCACGTAGTAATGTACCAACGTTATCTCCAGCTTCAGCGAAGTCTAGTAATTTACGGAACATTTCAATTCCAGTTACAACTGTAGATTGAGTATCCTTAATACCAACGATTTCAACTGTATCATTTAATTTTAATAATCCACGCTCAACACGTCCAGTAGCAACTGTTCCACGTCCTGTGATAGTGAATACGTCTTCAACTGGCATTAAGAATGGTTTGTCATTGTCTCTAACTGGAGTAGGGATATATTCATCTACTGCAGCCATTAACTCATTAATCTTTTCAACCCATTTTTCTTCTCCGTTTAATGCTCCTAGAGCAGATCCACGGATGAATGGAGTTTCATCTCCTGGGAATCCATACTCGCTTAATAATTCACGAATATCCATTTCAACTAGGTCAACGAATTCTTCATCGTCAACAATGTCGCACTTATTTAAGAATACAACAATTTTAGGTACTCCAACTTGCTTAGCAAGTAAGATGTGCTCACGAGTTTGAGGCATAGCTCCGTCAGTTGCAGATACAACTAAGATAGCTCCGTCCATTTGAGCAGCTCCAGTGATCATGTTCTTAACGTAGTCAGCATGACCTGGACAGTCAACGTGTGCATAGTGTCTGTTGTCTGTTTCATACTCAACGTGTGCAGTATTGATTGTGATTCCTCTTTGACGCTCTTCAGGAGCTCCGTCAATTTGGTCATAAGCCATTGCTTTTGCATGACCTTGCTTAGCTAAAACGTTAGTGATAGCAGCAGTAAGTGTAGTTTTACCGTGGTCAACGTGTCCAATTGTTCCAATGTTAACATGTGGTTTACTACGATTAAATTTTTCCTTTGCCATAATAAATGGTCCTCCTATAATATAATTTTATTTTTTTAAAAATTTAACTAAATTTTAATACAAACTAATTCTATAATATTTAAATTATAAAATCAAGTATTAAGGATTAGTTTTGTCCTCTCTTTTTAATAATATCTTCTTGGATATTACGAGGACATTGTTCATAATGATCCATTTGCATTATGAATGTTCCTCTTCCTTGTGTATTAGAACGTAATGATGTTGCATAACCAAACATTTCTGATAGAGGTACATATGAACGAATATTCATAGCATTTCCTCTCTTTTCTTGAGATTCAAGACGTCCACGACGAGAAGTTAAATCTCCAATTACGTTTCCTACATAATCTTCAGGAACGATTACATCTACAACCATGATAGGTTCAAGGATGATAGGTGTACATTTTTCTTTACATGCTTTTAATGCCATAGAAGCAGCAATCTTATATGCCATTTCTGATGAGTCTACATCATGGTAAGATCCATCAAATAATGTACATTTAACGTCGATAACTGGGTATCCAGCTAAGATTCCATTAGGCATAGCCTCTTGTAATCCCTTATCAACAACTGGAATATATTCTCTTGGAACTGTTCCTCCAACGATTGCGTCAACGAATTCATATCCTTTACCTGGATTTGGCTCAAACTTGATCCAAACATGTCCATATTGTCCACGTCCTCCAGATTGACGGATGAATTTTCCTTCAACGTCGTTAGCAACAGTAATAGTTTCACGGTAAGATACTTGTGGAGCTCCAACAGTTGCTTCAACCTTGAATTCTCTCTTCATACGGTCAACGATAATGTCTAGGTGTAATTCACCCATTCCGGCAATGATAGTTTGTCCTGTTTCAACATCAGTATAAGTTCTGAATGTTGGGTCTTCTTCAGCTAACTTAATTAAAGCTGCAGTCATCTTTTCTTGGTCAGCCTTAGTCTTAGGCTCAACAGCTACAGAGATAACTGGTTCAGGGAATTCCATCTTTTCAAGTATAATATCATAATCGTCAGCAGTTAAAGTATCTCCTGTAGTTGTGTTCTTAAGACCAACTGCAGCAGCGATATCTCCTGCGAATACTTCTTCGATTTGTTGTTGGTGGTTAGCATGCATTAATAATAGACGAGAGAATCTTTCTTTAATTCCCTTAGTTGTATTTTCAACGTATGAACCAGAAGTAATATGTCCTTGGTAAACACGGAAGAATGTTAATCTTCCTACGAATGGGTCAGTTAATACCTTGAATGCTAATGCTGCAAATTTTGCATCATCAGAAGGAGTAATATCTACTTCTTCACCTTCAGGAGTATGTCCCTTAGTTCCGTTTACATCAACTGGTGATGGTAAGTATTCAACAACACCGTCAAGCATTCTTCTAACTCCCATGTTGTGGAATGCAGATCCACAGAATACTGGGAAGAATTTAACATCAAGAACGGCTTTACGAATAACTCTCTTAATATCTTCTTCAGCAATATCTTCACCACCAAGATATTTTTCCATTAATTCATCATCAAATTCAGCGATAGTTTCGATTAAGATATTTCTCTTCTCTTCAACTATATCAACTAAATCAGCAGGAATTTCTTCCTCATGATAATTTTCATCAGCACCACCATCATAGATGTATGCTTTCTTTTGGATTAAGTCTACATGTCCTCTGAATAAGTCTTCAGCACCAATTGGCCATTGAACTGCAGCAGCTGTAGCTCCTAATCTATCATGAATAGTATTTACAGAATATTCGAAGTCTGCTCCTACTTTATCCATTTTGTTAACGAATACAATACGAGGTACGTTATAATCAGTAGCTTGTCTCCAAACTGTTTCAGTTTGAGGCTCAACTCCTGCTTGTCCGTCAAGTACTGTAACGGCACCATCTAGTACACGAAGTGAACGTTGAACTTCAACTGTAAAGTCAACGTGACCTGGAGTATCGATGATGTTTACTCTATAGTGGTCTCCTTTGTAAGGCCAAATAGCAGTTGTAGCAGCGGAAGTAATAGTGATTCCACGTTCCTTCTCTTGCTCCATATAATCCATTGTAGAAGCTCCGTCATGAGTTTCTCCAATCTTATGAATTTTTCCTGTATGATAAAGGATACGCTCAGTAGTTGTTGTTTTACCAGCATCGATGTGAGCCATGATTCCAATATTACGGTATTTCTCTAGTGCATATTCTCTTGCCATAATAAATTTCCTTCCTTTATCAATAAATTAGAAACGATAATGAGCGAATGCCTTATTAGCTTCAGCCATTCTTGTAGTGTCGTCACGTTTCTTAACAGCTGCACCTTGTCCATTAGATGCATCTAAAATTTCCTTAGCTAATTTTTCTTCCATAGTCTTCTCATTACGAAGTCTAGAATATGTAATTAACCATCTTAATCCTAAAGTTTCTCTTCTTTCAGCTTTAACTTCAGTTGGAACTTGATAGTTTTGTCCACCAATACGACGGCTCTTAACTTCAACTGTTGGCATAATATTTTCCATAGCTTGGTTAAAAACTTCTAGTGGATCTTGTCCTGTTGTTTCTTTAACTCGGTCAAACGCACCGTATAAAATGCTTTGCGCAGTTCCCTTCTTACCATCAAGCATGATAGCGTTTATAGCTCTTGTAACTAGTACTGAACCATAAATTGGATCTGGAAGCACGTTTCTTTTAGCAATATGTCCCTTACGAGGCATAGTGATCCCTCCTTTGATTTTCTGATCTTATTATATATTATATATTAATTACTTCTTTGCAGCTTTAGGTCTCTTAGCTCCGTATTTTGAACGAGCTTGTAAGCGTCCTGCTACACCAGTAGTGTCTAGAGCACCACGAATGATATGGTATCTAACTCCTGGAAGGTCTTTAACTCTTCCTCCACGAATTAATACTGTACTGTGCTCTTGTAAAGAATGTCCAACTCCTGGAATATAAGCAGTTACTTCGATTCCATTAGTTAACTTAACACGGGCATACTTTCTTAATGCTGAGTTTGGCTTCTTAGGTGTCATTGTAGTAACACGTGTACAAACTCCACGCTTTTGAGGCGCATTAATAGAAGTTGTCTTCTTTTGAAGAGTATTATACCCAATTCCAAGACTAGGTGATTTACTCTTTCTAGTCTTATCTTGTCTTCCTTTACGAACTAATTGTGCAATTGTTGGCATAAAATGTTCTCCTTTCTACCACAAAGTGATATCTACATCAATAATTACCATAAAATTTTCTTGTGAATTTTTCACAGCATGCCTATTGTATTAAAATAATGTGCAATTGTCAATAAAAAAATAATAAATTTTTGCATTTTTTATCGAAAAAGAAACACACGTAAATGTGAAACCGATAAAAACGGCAATTATCGGCTATTATCGATATAATTCAATTTTTATTTACACTCGATTACATGCAAAACACTTATGACCTCACCCTCGTGTGTTTCTTTTTTGCACCTAAAAACATCTATTTTACTATTCTTCACAACCACTTTTTCTTGTGCTATAATCACTTAGTACATTTTTTAAGATGTCGGGTTAGTTAAATGGATATAACAAGGTCCTCCTAAGACTTAGTTACAGGTTCGATTCCTGTACTCGATGCCAGACTTAATATGATAAGAACTATAAATTAGTCCTTAAA
>CAVCDW010000071.1:0-21019 GCA_963601055.1 Elusimicrobiaceae bacterium | reverse complement strand
CTTTTAATTGTTCCATATGTGCCATCAAGCACTCTACTTGAATTTCCAAATATGGGTTTCATCAACATAAGAATTTGCATAACATGTATTATCACCATATGAATAACTTTCGTTGTATGTTTTTGCGCTTATACTAGGACATACAGTAAAAAGGCCACATGTAAACGCCCCAATTAATATAATTTTTTTCATTAAAATACCCCCACTAATAATTAGTAAACAACATAGTGGTATTATACATCACGCAACATATCGTTGTCAAATTAAGTTGTTTGTGACTAACACATGTCAATCTTATTAATTATTTCATTTGATTTTAATTCACAAAAATCACACAAGTACTATACTAGACACTTAAAAAAGCATTTTACTTCGAAACTTAATACTTTGTTGCTTATATAAAAATGAGAAAATAATTTCTCTTGTTCAAACAAATCTCATTTTACTCGATTTCACCCAAGTTAATTAAACAAACCTATTAAAATTGTAAACTAGCACAAAAACTGTTTATTTAACAAGAGTTTTAGTATCCTATCAATATATATAAAATTCTTTCTTTACAAAAGTTTATAAATAGAAATATGAAATCATATAAAATTCATTCTTAAAGCCTTAGCTAAAATTAAATTCAACGTTTAGTTTCAAAATACTAGATGTTTTGTACAACATTAGTATATTTTGAAATTGTATTCTTATAAAAGTTAAAATTAAATTTTGTAGAGTTTGCTAATTCAAAAATTTAATTCAAAAAGTAACTTATGAAAGCAATATCAAACAATTTTGGTTTGACTTATAGTTTTTATGGGCTTACAATTAGGCTATCAAAAGCAAGGGTGCTTCAAGGACATTAGTCCGCGAAGTGCTTTTTTTTATTTTTGATAGCGATTTATATATAAGGAGGATTAATATGGAACAAATCACTGATTATTTTGGATCTTTAGTATTCAACGATGAAGTCATGAGAAATAGACTTCCTAAAGATACCTACAAAACTCTTAAGAAAACTATTACAGAAGACAAAGAGTTAGACATTAGTGTTGCGAATGTCGTTGCAGAAGCAATGAAGAACTGGGCACTTGAACTTGGTGCAACACATTTTACACATTGGTTTCAACCAATGACAGGAATCACAGCTGAAAAGCATGATTCATTTATTTCACCAGTTGACGGTGGAAAGGTAATTCTTGAATTTAGTGGTAAAGAATTAATTAAAGGAGAGCCAGATGCTTCTTCTTTCCCAAGTGGAGGTATTAGATCCACATTTGAAGCTAGAGGATATACAGCTTGGGACCCAACATCATATGCATTTATAAAAGATAAGTGCTTATGTATTCCTACTGCATTCTGTTCATATGGAGGACAAGCTCTTGATAAGAAGACTCCATTACTAAGATCAATGCAAGCATTATCTAAACAAGCAGTAAGAGCATTAAAATTATTCGGAAATGAAGATGTAATTTCAGTTAAAACAACAGTTGGACCTGAACAAGAATACTTCTTAGTTGATAAGGACTTATATGAAAAACGTCCTGACCTAGTTTATACAGGTCGTACCTTAGTTGGTGCTAAATCACCTAAGGGACAAGAACTTGCTGACCACTATTTTGGAGTTATCAAAACTAGAGTTAAAGATTTCATGGATGATTTAAACAAAGAATTATGGAATCTTGGAATTCTTGCTAAAACAGAGCATAACGAAGTTGCTCCTGCTCAACATGAATTAGCTCCAATCTTCGCTACAACAAACGTAGCTGCTGACCATAACCAATTAACAATGGAAATTATGCAAAAGGTTGCTAAGAGACATAACATGGTATGTCTACTTCATGAAAAACCATTTGCTGGAGTAAACGGATCAGGAAAACATAATAACTGGTCTATGGCTACTAATACAGGTGTTAACTTACTTGAGCCAGGTGATACTCCTGCTGAAAATGCACAATTCTTATTATTCTTAACTGCAACTATCAAAGCTGTAGATGAATATCAAGATTTATTAAGAATATCTGTTGCATCTGCTGGTAACGACTTCCGTCTAGGAGCAAATGAGGCACCTCCAGCAATCGTTTCAATCTTCTTAGGAGATGAACTTGATGCAGTATTAAATGCAATCGCTGAAGATAAGGTTTACAAAGGACAAAAAGAAGCCTTAAAGATTGGTGTAGATGTACTTCCACCATTACCAAAGGATACTACTGATAGAAACCGTACTTCTCCATTCGCATTTACAGGAAATAAATTTGAATTCCGTATGTTAGGATCAAATGAATCAATTTCTTGTGCAAACATCATGTTAAATACTGCTGTTGCTAAGGAACTTGATGAGTTCTGTAATGAACTTGAAGGTGCAAAAGACTTCGATAAGGCTCTTCATGATTTAATCAAGAAGACTATTATTGAACATAAACGTATTATATTCAACGGAAATGGATATACTGACGAATGGGTTAAGGAAGCTGAAAAGCGTGGTCTATTAAACTTAAAGTCTACTCCAGAAGCTTTAGCTCATTATGTTGATGAAAAGAACCTTTCATTACTTGAAAAATATCAAGTATTCACAAGAGAAGAAACTACTGCTCGTTATGAAATCAACCTTGAAAAATATTCAAACATTGTTCATATTGAAGCACAAACTCTTATTGAAATGCTTGAAAAAGATATTATTCCTGCAGGAGTTAAATATCAAGCAACTCTTCTTAATGAATTAACATTAAAGAAGGCTGTAAATATTAAGTCTGTATATGAAGAGGAAGCTATTGCTAAGATTTCAGGATTAGTTGATAGTCTATACGCTGCATTAAAAGACTTAAAAGATATGATTGGAAATGCTCCTGAGTTCAAATCATCTGTAGAACAAGGTCTATATTATAGAAATTCTGTTTTAGCTAAGATGACTGAAGCTAGAACATATGCTGATGAACTTGAAGTAAGTGTAAGCAAAGAAGTTTGGCCTTACCCTTCATACGGTGAGTTATTATTCGGAGTAAAGTAAAAAAATTAAAACTAGATAAAGGAGAATAAAATTATGAGTGATATTTGGGCTATATGGTATTTAATCGGTGCTGCCTTCGTATTCTTTATGCAAGCTGGATTTGCGATGGTAGAAACAGGATTTACTCGTGCTAAGAATGCCGGAAACATTATCATGAAGAACCTTATGGATTTCTGTATTGGTACTGTTGCTTTCTCAATTCTTGGTGCTGGATTATTATTAGGAGAAGACAAACTAGCTGGTCTAGTTGGTCTTCCTACATTAGGTATGTGGAATAACTTTAAAGAATTCGATTGGTCAAGTTTTGTATTCAATCTAGTATTCTGTGCTACTGCATCAACTATTGTTTCAGGAGCTGTTGCAGAGCGTACTAAATTTAGCGCATACTGTATTTATTCATTTATTATTTCGCTTGTTATATATCCTATTGAAGCACACTGGGTATGGGGTGGAGGATGGCTTAGCCAACATGGATTTATTGACTTTGCCGGATCTGCTTGTATTCACTCAGCAGGAGGATTATGTGCTCTAATTGGAGCTTACATGATTGGTGCTCGTACTGGTAAGTATATCAGAGATGATTCAGGAAAAGTTATTAAAGTTAATGCTATTCAAGGTCACTCTTTAACACTTGGTGCTCTAGGATGTTTCATTCTATGGTTCGGTTGGTATGGATTTAACGGTGCTGCCGCTACTTCTAAATCTGAACTTGCACAAATTTTCGCAACAACTACAGTTGCCCCTGCATTCGCAACAGTTGCTTGCTTAATCTTAACTTGGGTTAAGAATGGTAAACCAGACGTTTCTATGTGTCTAAACGCTTCTCTTGCAGGTCTTGTTGCTATTACTGCAGGATGTCAAGCTGTTGACTATGTAGGAGCTGCTATTATTGGTATTATTTCTGGTCTTTTAGTTGATGTAGCTGTTGAATTTATCGACAAGAAGTTACATATAGACGATCCAGTTGGAGCTGTATCTGTTCACTTTGTAAACGGAGTATTCGGAACTATTGCTGCTGGTCTATTTGCTACATCTAAGGCTACTGCTGGTGTTGATGGTCCTATCTACGCTTTAATCCACGGTACTTCTTTTGCTGATGGTATGAAAGTATTAGGATGGCAATTCCTTGGAATTATTTGTATCCTTCTATGGGTTGGAGTAACTATTACATTAACATTCTTCATCCTTGATAAGACTATTGGTCTTCGTGCTTCTGTTGAAGACGAAATTAAGGGTATGGATTTAGCTGAGCATGGTATTGTTGCTTATGCTGACTTCGTTCCACAAGTTGAATCTATTGATTACACTGGTGCAGTAAGAGTTGTTGGTGAAACACCAATGGCTGAAGCTGTTGAAGTTAAAAAGATGGATATTCCTACTGAAGTTAGTGTTGATAGTACACCTGTCGCATCAACTGGACTTCATAAGGTTGAAATCATTTGTAAAGAAAATATGCTTGATACATTAAAGACTGCAATGAATTCCATTGGTGTATCAGGAATGACTGTAACTCACGTTATGGGTTGTGGTGTTGAAAGAGGAAGACAAGAATTCTATCGTGGAGTTCCTGTTGAAGTAACTCTATTACCAAAGGTTCAAGTAGAAATGGTTGTTTCTACAGTACCTGTTGAAAAGATTGTTGACACTGCAAAACGTACTCTTTATACAGGACATATCGGTGATGGTAAGATCTTCGTTTATGATGTAAGAAATGCTATCAAGGTTCGTACTGGAGAAGAGGGGAGCGCAGCCTTACAAGATACTAAATAATTTTTGGTAATCTAAACAAATAAGAAATTAGTGCCTACATTAATATGTGGGCACAAATTTCAATATAAAGGAGTTTTTATTTATGTGTAGTATTATGGGGATTTATGGAGATATCGATTACGATACCTTCAAAAAAGGACTAGATGAAACAATTTCAAGAGGTCCTGATATGCAAAGAATTATAAAATTAAATAAAGGATATCTAGGATTCAATAGACTTTCAATTATGGGTCTATCTGAGCTTGGTATGCAACCATTTGAATTAAATGGCTCATATAGTGTTTGTAATGGTGAAATATATCTATTTAGACCTATTAAAGCTGATTTAATTAATAAAGGTTATACTTTCAAGAGTGAATCTGACTGTGAAATTCTTCTTCCGCTTTATAAAGAGTATGGATTAAAAATGTTTTCTATGTTAGATGCTGAATTCGCAATGATTATTTATGATAATGATAATAATAAAATAATCGCTGCTCGTGATCCTATTGGAATTAGACCACTATATTATGGATACTATAATGGAAATATAATATTTGCTTCAGAGCCTAAGAATATTATAGGTTTAGTCAAAGAGATTTTCCCATTCCCACCAGGACATTATTATGTTGATGGAAAATTTGTGCAATATGCTGATGTAACTGATGTGCCTATGACAAATCCTACACTAGATGAAGCTTTCAAAAACATACATGATAAACTTGAAGCTGGTGTTTTAAAGAGACTTGATTCTGACTCAAAAGTTGGATATCTATTATCTGGTGGACTTGATTCTTCTTTAGTATGCGCAATTGCTGCTAAACATCAAGATAAGCCAATTAAAACATTCGCAATCGGTATGGAAACAGATGCGATAGATTTAAAATATGCGAAAATTGTCGCTGATTATATCAAATCAGATCATACTGAAGTTATCATTTCAAAAGAGGATGTATTAAGTTCCTTAGAGGAAGTTATAAAATTACTTGCTACATACGATATCACAACAATTCGTGCATCTATGGGTATGTATCTTGTATGTAAATACATTCATGAAAATACAGATGTAAAAGTTCTTCTAACTGGTGAAATATCAGATGAACTTTTTGGTTATAAATATACTGACTTTGCTCCTAGCGCTTCTGAATTCCAAAAAGAGGCTGTTAAGAGAATACACGAAATCCATATGTATGACGTTCTTCGTGCAGATAGATGTATTTCATCTAACTCCCTAGAAGCCCGTGTTCCATTTGGAGATCTTGATTTTGCTCGTTATGTAATGAGTATTAATCCAGAATTAAAAATGAACAAATACAATAAGGGTAAATATCTTCTTCGTATGGCTTTCAAAGATGGCTACTTGCCTGAATCCATCCTAATGCGTGAAAAAGCCGCATTCAGTGATGCTGTAGGTCATTCACTAGTTGATGATATTAAAGAATATGCTAATTCATATTATAGTGATGAAGAGTATAGCACAAAAATAAAAAATTATTCCTTTAATCCCCCATTCACAAAGGAATCATTACTATATCGTGAAATATTCGAGAAATATTATCCAAATCAGGCTTCAATGATTAAAGACTTCTGGATGCCTAATAAATCTTGGGAAGGATGTAACGTCAACGACCCTTCCGCAAGAGTACTTTCAAACTATGGAGATAGTGGAAAGTAAAAAAAGAATCCCCCAAATTCAATGATTCAGGGAAAAAATGGACCTGCTATAATGCAGATCCATTTTTCTTTTTATTATTAATTATCGCAACATATTTATATATTACACCCATTACAATTGATACAATTAAAATTCCAGCTCCTATCGCAAGGGATGAGGATAATACATCTACGAAATATCCTTTTCCACCATCTTTATTATTCCATAAGGCATATACAGTATAGTATAGAAGTCCTCCAGGTACCAAAGCTAGGTTTGTTGATAGAAGACAAACAATTGTAGGCATTTTAACAACCTTTGATATAAGTTCTGCGTACAATGCTCCTACAACTTGAGAAATAAAGATTGTCATAAGAACAGAATTTGTATACTTATCTAACATAACATATAAGAAAGTAACAATTAATGATCCAATCACAATATATGGTAATCGTTTTAATTTTGTACCAAATAGGATAGAAAACATTATACATCCGATTGAACCAAATATAGTTGTAATCGCCCAGTTATGATACTTATAGAAGTCCATATCATAATTAAATATCGCAATAGGGATAGAAAATCCAATAACTATAGCTAAGGCTAGTATTATTGATTGAAATAGTCTATAAGCTCCACTTACAAGGTCCTGCATCATGAGTTCACGGAAGGCTATACCAAATTCTTTTCCTGGAATTAATAACATAATAACTCCTATCATAATATATGATATATGATCTCCTATATGAATATAATGTAAGGCTACAGATAAGAATCCACCAACCGTTGAAAATACTAGTGTATTAAATATTTTATAATGTCCTAATTTAGAGAACAATATAATTAAAATCTCTAGTATCGCTGAAACAATACCTGCAGATAGGCCATCAAGGGCTGACCCACCATAGAATATTGAGAAAGCTCCACATCCTATAAAAGCTGCTATACATCTTAATATAACTTCTTTTTTAGATGTTTTATTACTATCAAACTTTTTGATTTCTTTATATATATATTTTGTATCCGGTAGATTTTGGCATATGTATCTTGAAAGTTCATTTAATTCTTCTATCTTTCCAAGATTTAAAGATGAATCATAGATTCTTCTCATTTTCGTTGTGAACCAATCATCATTAGTTTCAAGGGTTGCTTCAATTTTAGTAGGTATCGCAAACACATCCACTTGTGCTGCTCCATATGCATTACAAATCATTGATACAGTTTCTTCAACTCTTGATATTTCTGCTCCATTTTGTAATAGTCTAATTCCTATTCCAAGTGCGCAGTCTAAGAGTTTTTTCCAATTAACGTTTATCGCTTTATCCAATGTAACACCACTCATTCTTCATATATTATATTACAAACTTATTATAAATATAATATCTAAATTAACAAAAGTTAGTGAAAAAATAGTTATTAAAAATATTATATCTTTTTTACATAATTCACTAATGCATTAACTCCCATATGATATAATAAATTAGGAGATGATTATTACATGGGACACCCAATTAAACATTTTTTAACTATCACAAAACATAGACATTTAGTTATGCGCTATTGTTTTAAATGCGGACTTATAAAACAAGGTTTATTACATGATTTATCAAAATATAGTTTTCTTGAATTCTCAAGAGGCGCTAAATACTATGCAGGCGGTGTTAAATCTCCTCACCCTAATGAAAGAGCCGCAAAAGGCTATAGTGAAGCTTGGATGCACCATAAAGGCAGGAATAAACACCATGTTGAATATTGGAATGACTTTAACATAGAACTACAACATTACGCTCCTGTTTCTATGCCTGATAAATACATTGCTGAGTCCATTTGTGATAGAATAGCCGCATCTAAAAATTATAATAAAAAGACATATAACGATACATTTCCTCTAGATTATTTTATGCATGAAGGTAATCACCTTCCTATACACGAAACAACAAGAAATAAAATGTATTTCTTATTAACTTATCTTGCAAATAATGGTAGTAAAAAAACATTTAAGTATATTAAATATCATCTTAAGAAAAAAATACCTTTTGAAGAATTAAAAGATAACACCCTACATATGTAAGGTGTTTTTTTATCTATTATCGAATTCATTATTTTTATCATCTAATATAACATCATATTTTATTTTAGAATCTAAAATATTAACACTAGCATTTTTAATGACACCATATTCATGTGAATATGATTTTAAATTACAAATATTAATATTCTTCATAGGAACATCATCAAACCCTTTTATATTAAATAAACGCGATATACCTTTATAGCTAGAATCAATATTAGATTTAATATCTTTAATATAAATACCATCTACTTCTGTATTCTTAATATCTTTTGGTACTCTTCTTAACAGACTAATCCATTCATCTTTAATTTCCATACCTTCATTTATTTCTATATCGTTATATCCTTTGTTCCAATCAAGATCAAAATTAAACACATATTTAACATTCTTAAGGTTAAGGTCATACACATTTACATTTTTAATATAACCTTTTCTTTTTTCGCTAGATTTTATTCTAAATCCACAATCTGTATTAATAAATTTATTATCATGAATATTTATATTATAAATACCACCTGATAATTCCGATCCTATTGTAATTCCAAATCCTTTTTTTAAAATACAATTTTTAATTTCAATATCATGTGATGGTATGTTAGTTTCAATTCCATCATAATCTCGCCCTGATTTAATACAGATAGAATCATCAAAACAATCTATTACAGAACTTGATATAACAACATTATGTGATGAATCAATATCTATTCCATCTGTTGAAGGAGATTCAATATCTACAGTTTTTATTTTAATGTTTTTTACAAGAATATTTGAAGCATAAAGAATATGTAAATTCCAAAAACCACTTCGATATATAGTAATATCTTTCAAACTTACGTTTTCTGAATTTTGAATAAGCACTGACCTTAATCTCTTACAATCATAATCACAAGCCCATCTTAACCCCTGCTTATCGTATTCCTTACGCATTCCACCTTTTTTATCTTTTCCCCAATACTTTTCCCAAAAATATTCACCACAACCATCAATTAAAGCATTTCCTTTAATTACAACATTTTTTGCGTCAATAATATTAATTATAGCAGGATACCACATCATATTAATGCCCGCAACTCTTGTTTGAATAAGGTCATAATCATCAGAAAGAATTGGTTTTATTATAACACCATCTTCAAATATAATAGTTTTATTAGATTTTATGAACACAGGTTTTGTTTCATATACTCCTCTTTTTATTCTTACAACGTTATCTTTATCAATTAATTCTTGTAGTGTCATATTAATCTCCTTAGAAAAAAGGAAGTCTTACGACTCCTTATTTTTTCTTTTTCTTTTGTTTTTTAGGATCTAATAAATCATTAACTTTATTAGTTCCTTGAGTAATAAATGTATCTGAATCTTTAAATGGTCTAAGTCCATTAAGAACAGTTATCGCAGACTTAATTTCATCTACCACTTCTGATTTAAATATAATCATTGCGGCATAATTATACATCATTTCTCTACATTTACTATTCCATTCTTTAGCATCTTTATATGATAATACTTTTCTAAGCATTGTATTAGCATTTACAAATAATTCTAGAGCCTCTGCATAATTAGTAAGTGACTTAGCTTTATTATATAATTCGATTGCGTCATCATATGGTTTTTTAAACATATCATCATTCATTTTTTCAATGAACGCCTTAGCTTCAACAACCTTACTCTCAGAATCCTTGTATGGTACTAAATTTAATAATAATGTGATAGCTTCTTCTATAGTACGCTCAAACTTTGTTTGGTATCCTTTTTCAAGCATAGAAATAGCTTTATCATATTTTTCTTGATATTCAGCACCATATGCATTATCGATTAAATCTTTACTATCCTTATAATCTTTAATAAGACTTAGGGTTGTGCTATACTTTTTAATTTCATCTATAGTATTATGTGGCATTGTTAATGCTTTATTATAAATGTTTTCTTTAACATCATTAACATATGAATCTAGTATAGTTACTCCGTTTTCTTTAGCTTCTATAACATATTTATTATTATCTATTGGAGTAAATATATTCTTAAGTCCATCTCTATCTTTTATCTTAAGACTTGCGAAAAAGGCTGTTTCATACGCATCACCAAATTTATTATTAGCATTTATAGCTTCACTACTATATTTTAGTGCATTTGAGAAATTTCCTTCTGCTAGAGCTTTTTGGGCTTTTTTATTAGCTTTTTGTTCGGGTTTTAATGGTTCAATTTTTACTTTGAAATTCGCATCAACACAGTCCATAATATCATCTATGAATGTATCTTTAGATAAGTCTATTACATGTAATCCTTTGATGGCTTCAGGATAATATTCTTCTTTAATTCCTTTAAGGCATGGTAAGATAACTTTTGTTTGATCACCATTCTTTGCAGAAATATAAGCATTTATATCTTTTATAACATTATCTGAATTAAGTTTTGTCGGATTTGTTGAGAATAAAATATACATTTTAGCTGTACTTACAGCTTTATATAATTTACCAGCTCTTGCGGCTCCATCTAAATTCTTTAAAGCAACACTTGGGAAGAACACTTTCTTACCATCAAGTTTTAATACTTCATACATTTCTTTTGCGATCATAAAGTCTTCTGCTTTTTTGTTAGAACTATCAACAGAAATAAAAATATCAAAAGCAGCTTCTTTTTCTACAACTTCGTTGAATTCTTCTTGAAAATCATTTATTTTTAAAGCTTCACTCTCTAAGAAATTGAATTCTTCATCTGTTGAAACATCGCATGCATGTTGATAATCTGGATCATCTTCTACATCGACTGCGACATTCTTCTTGCATACTAGTTGATTATCTTCATATGATACACCATATTTACATAATACTTTTCCATAATATGGTTCTACTTCATCAAATTTTTCAGCTAATTTGCTATATAATTGATAAGCTTTTTCATAATTATTAAGATATAAAAGTCTTGCGGCTAAATTGAAGACTTGAACTTTCTTTTCACTGTTTGGAATAACCGATGTTTGTCTTACTTTACAATGTGGACATTCTTTAATCCCACTACTTTCAATTTCAATATCTCCACCACAGTTTTTACATTTAATAACCGTCATAAACTCACCCTCTCTTACTTTCTTGATTGCATATCAAGAACGATATTATTATTTTCTTTTTTCAACATTCTAGAAATTCGTTGTAAACTATTATAATCTTTTTGTGTTGTATTTACACCAAATATGGCCATTTCTTTTTTACCATTCTTATAAATAACCATTTGGATAGCATCTTCTGCCTTACTATACATCTTTTTAGCAACTACTCCTGCAAGGATATATATAATAGCCGCTAGAATAAAGAGTATAGCTAAAGCTATTTTGTTATCTTTTAAGAAAAGACCTATAACAAAAAGCACGCTTGCAACAAAGACCAATAAATATGACATTAATCTTTTATATAACTTAGGACATTTGGCATTTAATAAAATTATTTTAGAAATAGATGATACATCTATTTTATTTATACCTTTATTAGATTCTATTACCAAATCATTATCCATAGTATATATTATATAATTCTTTTTTAAATTTCTATTAAAAGTACTATTTAATTGAACTTTATCACTCATAATATGCCTCTTATGTTATTTTAGCATTATCTTATGCATTTTTCAAATTTACTTAATTTCAAGAATATCTTTTACTTCACGTCTATTAGGACATATAGGCTCTTCATCAGGATATCCTATAGGTAGAAGGCATGAAATACCAAAAGAATCATCAAGATTTAAAATACGTTTAATACTATCTTCATCATATATGCCTAAAACAACTGAACCTATTTCAAATGAAGATAAGGTCAACATTAAATTTTGTGTCGCAATACCTGCATCGAAAGATTCAAAATGTGAACCTTTTGAAGTTGTAGCACTTCCATCACGTTCATAACCACTGCGACCTTTTTTAGTAAGTACTACAATAAGTTCTGGCGCATTGTTTATAATGTCTGTATTATGAGTAAATCCTAATACATTATTTGCTATCTCAGTTTTAATATTTTTATCTTTTACAAGAATAAATCTTACTGTTTGACTATTCTTCCATGATGGATAATATCTTGCGATATCAATCGCTTTAATTATTAATTCATCATCAACTAATTCAGGTTTAAATTTTCTTACACTTCTTCTTGTTTTAATAGCTTCTATAATATTCATATGTTTCCTCCTATATTATATCTTTTTGATTGAAGGGTGGTTAGATAATAATTTTTTAACACCATAAGGCTCGCTGAATGCTACTTGTATTACACCCTTTACAGCGGATACTACAACACCTTCACCAAATACTTGATGAGACACTCTATCTCCTACTGCAATATCGGTTGACGCCGGTTTTTCTTCTGCTTTTACTGAAGATATATTTTGTGGTTTAAATGTAGATTTTTTAGTCTCGGTATAAGAATATGTTTGACTAGCTGTTCTATCTTCTACATTTTCTCTTCCAATTTCTTTAAAGAATCTTGATACCATAGATGGCATAGTTCTTCCATATAACATACGTTCTTTAGTAGATGTTATATATAGTATTTCTCTAGCTCTTGTGATACCAACATAACAAATACGTCTTTCTTCTTCTAACTCTTTTGAACTATACATCGCATTTTCTGATGGGAATACACCTTCTTCGAATGCGACAAGGAATACTACCTTATATTCTAGTCCTTTAGCTTGATGATATGTCATTAATTTAACTACATTATCATCATCACGTTTTTTATCTGTATCTGTACGAAGTGTGATTTCTTGAAGTAATTCATTTAATCTATCTTTTCTTGTTCCTTCATACATTTCGTCTGTCTCTAGTAATACGTTTAAAAGTTCATATATGTTCTTTAATCTATCCTTACCTTCATCACCATCTGCTTTAAGCATTTCTTTATAACCAGTTCTTGAAAGTAATTCTTCCATGAATATTTTTAATGATTTCTTTTCATCTAATAATACATCTTCAAGTTCGATGATTGTGAACTTGAAATCTAATAGATTATTATATCCTTGTCCACCTTTTTCTATTTTGTCAATTGCCGCAAAAAGAGAACATTTGTTTTCTCTAGCCGCATCTTCAAGTTTTTTGATTAAGGCAGCGCCTATTTTTCTTTTTGGTTCATTAACTACTCTTTTAAACGAGAATGAATCATCATAATTTAATATTAATTTAATATAGGCTAATATATCTTTTATTTCTTTTCTTTGGAAGAAAGAAAGACCACCATATATAGTATATGGAATTTGTTCTCTAATGAAAACATCTTCAAAGTTTCTTGATATATAATTTGATCTATAAATTATCGCAAAATCTTTATATTCATATCCTATGCGAACTAAATTTTTAATTTCTGTTGAAACATAAGAAGCTTCACTAAACGCATTATATAAATTATTATAAATAGGTTTAGCACCTTCTTCTTGATTGGTAAATAAATTTTTCTTAAATCTATTTCCATTGTTTTTAATAACTTTATTCGCTATGTTTAATATGTTTGGTGTAGAACGATAATTTTGTTCTAGCATTATAACTTTAGTATTTGGAAAATCTCTTTGGAACTTATTAATATTCTCAACCTTAGCTCCTCTAAAAGAATATATTGATTGATCTTGATCTCCAACAATGAAAATATTTGTTGTTTTTTGTCCTAAAAGTTTAACTAGTCTATATTGATATGTATTAGTATCTTGGAACTCATCAACCATAATATATGTAAACATTTGTTGATATTTAGCAAGTACTAATGGGAATGTTTCAAATAGTTCTAATGTTTTTAGAATAAGATCATCGAAATCAAGAAGGTTCATGCTCTTAAGACGTTCTTGATATTTAAAATAAATTTGTTCAATAGTTGGATCATCAAATGTTGATTTTGTATCGTTTTTAAATGCAGATATTTCACATTTAACTACCTTTGGTTTATATTCATCTATTGATTCATTTAATTCTTTAATTACTTCTTTTATTTCTTTTAATGAATCTTCTTCATCAAGGATTGAAAAGTTTGATGAGAACCCATTAAAATGGGCTATTTCAGTTCTTAAGATTCTACAACAAATAGAGTGGAATGTCGCAACCCACATTTTTCTTATATCAACATCAACAAGCTTTTCAATACGCTCTTTCATTTCATTTGCGGCTTTGTTTGTAAATGTTACAGCTAAAATATTATAAGGCGCAATTCCTAGATCGTTTATTAAATGGGCTATTCTATAAGTTAAAACTCTAGTTTTACCAGAACCAGCACCAGCCATAACCATTACTGGTCCTTCAGTTTGTGTGCATGCTTCACGCTGTTGTTCATTTAATTCATCTAATAAATAACTCACTAATAGCCCTCCTTTTATTCTATACCTACAAATTCCTCGTATGATTGTAATTTATCAGAAATTGTACCATCTGCATTGAATGATATTATTCTATTCGCAACTGTTTGTAGTAATTCAGCATCGTGAGATGAGAATAAAATGTTTCCTTTAAAATTAATCATTCCTTCGTTAAGTGCTGTGATAGATTCTAGATCTAGATGGTTTGTAGGATCTTCAAATACTAATACATTAGCACCTTCTAGCATTAATTTTGCAAGAATACATCTAACCTTTTCTCCTCCGGATAATACGTTAGCTTTTTTAAGTGATTCTTCTCCACTGAATAACATTCTTCCAAGCCATCCACGAATAAATGATTCAGCTTGTTCTTGTGGACTATATTGACGTAGCCAATCAATTAAAGAAATTTCTTTTGTGAAATATTCTTTATTGTCTTGCATCAAGAAACCTTGAGAAGTTGTAACTCCCCATTTATAAGAACCGCTTGTAGGTTCCATCTTACCCTCAAGAATATTGAATAATGTAGTAATTACTTGAGTGTTTTCTGATAAGAACGCAATCTTATCACCTTTTCTTACAGTAAATGATAGATTTTTAAATAGACCATCAACTGTTAAATTCTTAACTTCTAGAATATCATTTCCAACTTCACGATTAGGCTTAAATCCAACGAAAGGATATCTACGTGAAGATGGTTCAATGTCAGTTAAAACAATCTTATCTAGTAATTTCTTACGAGATGTTGCTTGACGTGCTTTAGATTTGTTAGCACTAAATCTTTGAATGAATTCTTGTAATTCTTTAGCTTTAGCTTCAGCCTTTTTGTTTTGGTCTTGCATTTGCTTTTGTAGTAATTGTGATGATTCATACCAGAATTCATAGTTTCCTACATAAAGTTTAATTTTACCATAATCAACATCACAAATATGTGTACAAACATTATTTAAGAAATGTCTATCATGTGATACTACAAGAACTGTGTTTTCAAAATTTAATAGGAAGTTTTCAAGCCATTGTGTTGATTTTAAATCAAGATTGTTTGTAGGCTCGTCTAATAAAAGAATATCAGGATTTCCAAATAATGCTTGCGCTAGTAAAACTTTAATTTTAATTTTTGCGTCAAGTGAACCCATAAGTTCATAGTGATAAGCACTATCAATTCCAAGTCCATTAAGTAAGGTAGCCGCATCTGATTCAGCTTCCCAACCATTCATTTCCGCAAATTCTCCTTCTAATTCTGCAAGTTTAACTCCATCTTCTTCAGTGAAGTCTGTTTTGTTATAATAAACTTCTTTTTCTTGCATAATTTCAACAAGTCTCTTATGTCCTAATAAAACTGTTTCAATTGCAGTTTTATCATCAAACTCATTTTGATTTTGTCTTAAAATAGACATTCTTTCCCCTTTGTCTATTACAACTTCCCCAGATGTTGATTCAATTTCTCCTGAAAGAAGTTTTAAGAATGTTGATTTACCTGCACCATTTGCGCCAATAATTCCATAACAATTTCCTTTAGTAAATGTAATATTTACCTTATCAAATAATTTACGTGATCCGTATTGCAAACCTAAATTTGTAACCTTTAGCATAATATCTCCTTTGAATTTAAAAGCCGGCAATGCCAGCTTTTATTTAGTAATTGTAAACGATGACTTTAAGTCACATGTTCTATTAAATACCTTAATAGAATCTGTTGAATCCTTATCAGTTGTATAATATCCATTTCTTATAAACTGATATTTATCCTCTGGCTTAGTATCCTTTAAATATTCTTCTACATAGCCATATTTTATTTCAAGAGAATTTGGATTTAATCTTTCCATAAAATCTTTATCCTTATTCTCTTCAGTCTCAGGAACTAATAATGAATTAATTAACCTAAATTCAGCTTTAATAGCTGTAGTTTTTTCTACGAAATGGATATTTCCATTTGGTTTACGTCCTTCAAATCCAGATCCTGATTTTGTTTCTTTATCATATGTAGCATGTACTTTTATAATATTTCCATTCGCATCTTTTTCTACTGAAGTAGCCTTAATGAAGTACGCATGCATTAATCTTACTTCAACATCTAACGCAAGACGTTTCCATTTCTTGTTTGGCTTTTCTTCAATAAAATCAGATTGCTCAATATAAATATGTCTTCCGAATGCTATCTTATGAGTACCGCTTCCTTCAACCTCTTGGTTGTTTGGCATATCTAAGTATTCAATTTCACCTTCAGGATAGTTATCAATTTCAACTTCTAATGGTTCAATAATCGCATTTGGACGCATAGCTTTTAATTTTAAATCATCTCTTAAGCATACATCTAGCGCATCCCATGAAACAGTTGAATTGATTCTTGATAATCCTGTTGATAAAACGAAATTCTTAATAGAATCAGCAGTATATCCTCTTCTTCTAAGCCCTCTAAGTGTTGGCATTCTTGGATCATCATATCCAGATACCTTCTTAGTATCAACAAGAGTTCTTAAATATCTCTTTGATAATACCGTATTTTCAATATTTAATCTTCCGAATTCATATTGATGAGGTTTTTTAACTATATCACAATTATCGATAACCCAATCATATAAAACTCTATGGTTATCATATTCTAGTGAACAAAGTGAATGTGTAATTCCTTCATGCGCATCTTGAAGTGGGTGAGCAAAGTCATACATAGGGAATATGCACCACTTAGTTCCTTGTCTATGGTGTTTAATATGAATAATACGATATAAGGCAGGGTCTCTCATGTTAATGTTTGGAGATGCCATATCGATTTTAGCTCTAAGTGTTTTAGAGCCATCAGGATAAATTCCTTGTTTCATTTCTTCAAATAATTTTAAATTCTCTTCAATACTTCTATCTCTATATGGGCTATTTATTCCTGGTTCAGTAAGTGTTCCTCTATATTTGCTCATTTCTTCTTGTGATAAATCACAAACATAGGCTAATCCTTTTTTAATAAGTTTAACAGCCATTTCGTAATTAAAATCGAAATAGTCTGAACCAAAGTAAACATTCTTTGGATTATATCCTAACCATTTAATATCTTCTTTGATTGCTTCTACGAATTCATTATCTTCTTTTGTTGGGTTTGTGTCATCAAAACGAAGATTTGTATATCCGTTAAATGCTGACGCAAGTTCAAAATCTGTAATCATTGCACGTGCATGACCAATATGAAGATATGCATTAGGCTCTGGTGGAAAACGAGTGATGATTTCATCAACTTTTCCACTCTTTAAATCATCTTCCATTATTGTTTTAATAAAATTGTTAATTTCCATATATATCACCTTTAAACATTATACCAAACATCATTATTTTTTTAAAGGTTTATAGCATATTTAAGAATTGAAAATGATTACATTTAACATATTTTCTTAATTAATTTCTATATCTTTAATTCCATAATCTAAATAATACTCTTCTGGCACTTTATTATCTAAGATAATATCTGTTAAAAGTGTTTTATGACATACACCATTCTCTATCGTATTAGATTCTCTAATATCATCAAATCTACCCGTACCAAAATATGTAAATGGTAGTATTATATTATCTTCTTTTTCTATTTTTCTAATGAACAAATGCACAACTTTTGTATTTAATATTTTCTTTCCTATTGAATTATCAAGTGTTGTGTTAACCTCTGATTCCCATTGGAATGTATTCGCGTCAATAAATTTATCTTTATATCTTAATCTATCATCAATACTAGCATCTTTTTTTAGACCTACATAACAATATGTTTCATTAGTATTTAAATCAAATTCAGTGCCCTTCATATACATCAGTGAATCTTTTAACCTAATAAGTTGAATTTGTTCTTTATAATAATTTCCATATAGTCTAAATAATCCTTCATAGTCTTTAAATTCAATATTATATCTATTAATTCCATACAAGATTAAATCTATCATATATGTTTTAAATTCATCATTTATTAAATCCACATTTAATTTATTATTAATTAATATTTTCTTATTATTTAATATTTTTAATGCATGATTTAGTGTATTAATATTAACTTTACTATTATAGTTTATAAGTCGTTCTAAATCTAAATTATCATCTAATAATTCTTTAATAATTAAATACTCATCAACTCTTACAAGAGGTAATAAGTCTGATACGTTATCAATAAATTCAACTTGACTATCACTAAATAATGGTAAGTCTTCATACCCTATCTTTTTTAAGAACGTATAATAACTTCTATTCTTCTTCCCCGATGTCATAGATTTCATGAAGCGCATTAAATCAGGCGCTATTTCTGAATCTAAAAAATCCATATGTGTTGGGCATTCTTTCTTTAAATATTTAGCAAAATTAATGAAATCTTTTTTCAAAAAATCTATTCGGTTAAAATTAGTATTATCAAGATGAGTAATTATCTCTGTTTTTGATAAGTCATCAAAAGATATCTCTAATCCATTAATTTGAAGTGATTTAAAATCTGTTCTTACTAAATCTTTTAGATATTCTTTTTCTGTATAAGAACTTTTACTAAGAGTACCTAACGCAAGCGCTATATGAGTGGCTCTATCATAATTATTACCGATAAAATCAAGAACTGTAAGATAATCTTTTCCAGGATATTTTCTAAGTCCTCTTCCTAGTTGTTGTAAAAATATAGTAGATGATTCGGTAGGTCTTAAAAATAAAACCATATTAATTGAAGGAATATCTACTCCTTCATTTAATATATCAACACTGCATATTATTTCAAGTGGATTAGTTTCATCCTCTAGATTATGAAACTCTTTAAATCTACTACCAGTATCATTATCCCCCGTAAGACATACTGCATTATATCCTTCTAATCTAAATTCTTCAGCCATTAATCTTGCATGATCTTTTGATACACAGAATGCTACACACTTTAATTTCTCATTATCTTTTTTATATTTTTTTATCTGGCTAGATATAAACTCTACGTTAGTTTGTCTAGCTATTTCTTTAGCAATCTTCCCTTTATCTTGGTTAGAATAATCCACAAAAACATCTTTTATAGCATAATAATGAAATGGCACAATCAAATCATTTATAATCGCATCTCTTAATCTTAATTCAAAAGGAACGTTATTTTCAAACAATCCGAAAACATCTTCTTTATCCATACGTTCTGGAGTTGCAGTAAGTCCTAGATAAAATCCCGGTTTAAAATATGACATAATACTTGAATATGATGTAGATGTGGCATGATGACATTCATCCATAACAATATAATCAAATTCATCCTCTCTAAACATATCAAGATGACTAGACATCATTATATTTGTTGAAAATATAAAATCGCAACCTAAATCAGCCCTTGACCCTGTGTATAAGCCATATGTTCTTTTAGCACCAAATATTTTTTTAAATGTATTTAAGGCATCAACAAGTATTGATTCTTTATGCACTATATACAATAGTCTTTTAGCATCATAGTTTCTAGCATCAAATGCCGCAAGATATGTTTTACCTGAACCTGTAGCCGATATTAAAAGGCTTCTTTTAACACCTAAATCTCTATTTCTAATAAGTTCTTTTAAAGCTTTTCGCTGCATCAAATTAGGCTTTATGTTTGTATTATCTCCCTCATAATAATCCATGTCCCATTTTTCAATCGCATACATAAGTTGATAAGAATATTTTTTTATTATCCCCTCATCTAGTTCATATGTTTTAGCATATAAATAATCAAATTCATTTTTAGAATCAACAAATAAATTATCGTCAGTTGCTGATATCGATACATTCCATTCAATATTTTTAAGAAGCGCAAATCTTGTTATATTTGATGATCCTATAATAACTTCTTTTTTGTTATCATAAACAAAAATATAGCCTTTCGAATGAAAACCATTATCACCAAAAGAATTAAAATCCAAGTGTGCACTAAAATTCTTGTATTCCTTCTTCCAATTACAAAAGGTTTTTAAAGACTCAATATCAGTAAAATTTTGATAAGTTGATGTAATAATCACACCCCTACATCCTCTGTCCAAAGCTTCCTTAATATCATCTTCTATAAGAATTAAACCAGCTTTTTTTATAAAACTTACAGAGAAATAAAATTCTTTACACGTTTTTAATGAATCTTTAATTTTATTTAAAAAAGTAATATTTGAATAATTTGTTAAAAATTTATTTTCCATACATTCTCTCCATTCGACAGTTAAATTATATATTCTATTATATAATTTTTCTATATAAATGTGATTTATAAATCACATTTGTTATAATA
>CAVCDW010000070.1:0-21279 GCA_963601055.1 Elusimicrobiaceae bacterium | reverse complement strand
TACTGGAGGAAACACTGGTGGAGACACAACAGGTGGAAATACTGGAGGAAACACTAGTGGAGACACAACAGGTGGAAATACCGGAGGAAATACTGGCGGAGATACAACAGGTGGAAATACATCTGGTGATACTGCATCAGGAAATGGATCTTCAACTGGTGCCCTAGATAGTGGAAATGGTCATGTTGCTACTGTTGGTGCAATCACTGTTACTTCATGTAGTGGACAAAAAGAAACTGCATATGTAGAATTTGAAAAATATTCTAATGCAGTATCATATAACGTATATGCAAAAAATAAGAATGCTATCGATTACGAATTATTAGATAGTAGAGACGTTTACGTACAAGAGCTTTCAACTGGTATAATGAGAGCTGATTTATTCGGACTTCCCGGGGGGGAATATAGCATAAAGGTATGCCCTGTTACTGAAACTGGAGAAATCAGTAACCCAACTGTAATTGATGTTGATGTTGTCGCATACGATAGATCAGGATATGCACATTTTAATTATACAAATGGTATTGGTGCATACAATGATGATGGAACATTAAAAGAAAACGCAATGGTAATCTATGTTACTGACGCAACTAAGAATACTGTTGAATTAACTTATGATGGCTTAACTGTTAAAGGTATTGGAAACATTTTAAATACTGTAGGACAAAAATGTGGTGAAGCTGGTCATGAAGATCAATGTAGGAAAGTTTCAAATGGTAAAACTTATTATGCAAAAGGGAATGAAAATGGTGGAATCCTTAAGAAACTTGCAGACGATAACATTCCACTTGCAGTGAGAATGGTAGGATTAATTTCTGAATCAGGAAACTATGAACAAAAGAAGTATGATGCATCAGATTCAGGATTAATCGATGGACTTACTGAATATAATTCAAATGATTATGGTGGATCTGAGGGTGACAATGGTCATATGGCACGTATGAAGAGTGCTAAGGATGTAACTATTGAAGGAGTAGGAACTAATGCTGGTCTTGATGGTTGGGGACTTCACTTTATGTGTGAAAGTGCAAATCCTGAACTTGGTAAGAGTTTTGAAACAAGAAACTTGGTATTCATGAATACTCCAGAAGATGCAATCGGTATGGAAGGTGTTCAAGAAAGTGGTAAGATTACAGCGTCTGTTGAAAGAGTATGGGTACACCATAATACTTTCTTAGCTCCTGAGATTGGAAGCCCTGCTGAATCTGATAAGGGAGAAGGAGACGGATCTTGCGACTTCAAGAGAGGACAATATTTCACAATGTCTTATAACTATTTTGAATATTGTCATAAGACTAACCTAATTGGTTCTGCTGATAGTTCACTTCAATATAACTTATCATACCATCATAATTTATGGTATAATTGTGGATCACGTATCCCATTATTAAGACAATCAAATATCCATTTCTATAATAACTATATTTATGGTGATTCTAATGATAAGAAGAGTTCCTTATCATATGTAACATCACTTCGTGCAAATGGTTATATGTATGCTGAAAATAACTATTATGAAGGATGCAAGAATGTATTTACAGATGGTGGTTCTGGAACTGCAGCTAAATTATATGGAAATATAATGGTTCAATGTTTCGGAGACCAAGTTGGTACTGTTGTAAGTGATAGAGAAACATCAGTTTCATCATCATGTGCATATAATGGTACTTCATATGCAAACTTTGATACTAATTCGTCATTATTCTATTATAATACTACAACTAAACAATCAGATTGTTACTTAACAACTGCTGAAGTTGCACGTGAAGAAGTTATTAAATATGCTGGAAGCGAATATAGAACTGCTTTAAATAAGACAACATTAAAAACAACTGATTATAACTTCAACCAAACAACTCCTTCATCATCTGTTACTGCAGGAAGTGTAACTCTTCCTACATCAAAAGGTGAACAAACAGTATCTAATATTGTATGGTCTGGAATTACAGGAGTATCAAGCGGAACTGTTAAGGGAAGAGGAAAGATTGCGACATTTAAAGTTGACAACTATTTAACTCTTACTATTAAGATGACAGGATCATCTAATAGTGCATTAGATGCTGGTGCAGTTGTAAACTCACAAGGTAAAGTAATGATTGCAGGAAGCGGAAGCGTAGTATTAGCTCCTGGTATTTATACAATTGTATCTTGTCAAAAAGATAAGGATTCTACAATTGAAAGTATTTCATTTGAAACATATGATTCTGAAGCATTAAAAGAAGAATTAATAAATGAATACAATGAAGCATATAGCAAGATTCCTTCAACTATTACATTCACTAATGAATGTTATGAAGCAATTATGAATGCTGTAAACGCTTATAATGCATTAGGAAGTTATAAGAGCGAAGTTTCAACTAATCCAACTGATGCATTTAATAGCTACATCGCATTAAATAAGGCTTATGTTGAAAATTTAATTTCAGAAATTGGAACAGTATCAAGCTCATCTTCACAAAAGATTGTATCTGCAAGAGCAGCATATAACCAATTAATGACTAAAGACAATACAGCAGTTGTATCTAACTATGATGTATTAGTTCAAGCTGAAACAGCATATGAAAGTTTCGCAGTTGCAGGAGCAATTGATTTAATTAACGCAATTGGTACTGTAACACTTGATTCTAACTCAGCTATTGAACTTGCAAGAAGTGCATATAACTCATTATCTGATGAACAAAAGACTCAAGTTACAAATTATAGTACTTTAACAGCAGCAGAAGCTACATACGCATCTCTACAAAATGTTAAAGAAGTAAATGATTTAATTGCAAATACTGATGTAAATGCGGCAGTCGCAAATCTAAAAGATGTAATTGATGCATACAACGCATTAACAACTGCAGAACAAGCACAAGTAACTGATACAACTAAGTTATCAACAATTAAAGTTAACTATGTAATTGGATTAATTAATACTATTTCTGAAACAGTAACATCTAAAGATGGATCAACAATTTTAGCTGCTAAGGGTATGTATGATTCATTAACAACCGCAGAAAAAGCATTAGTTACAAACTATGCTAAATTAGAAAGTGCAGTTGCAGCATATGATGAAATATTACATGCTACTGCCTCAAGTATTAATACAAGTGATTTCAGCACATGGACAATTAAAGGTACTATAGATTCAACAACAACTGGATTATCTGGAAATGTTTCTAAGGCAAACACTATTTCTGCAGAATCACAATTTATGGTAAATGGTATTAGCACAATCACTATGGATGTTTATACTAAAGATAAAGGTTCAACATCTTATAATGTTTATACATCAACAGATGGAACAACATGGACACTTGCTACAACACTTACTGCAACATCTAATACTGATCAAACAATAAGTGCTACATTAAACATTACTGAATGTGTTTATGTAAAAGTAGAAATTACATGTACAAAGGATGCAGGTAACGCTAAGCTTGCTACTATCAAGACTTTAAAGGTTAATGCATAACTAATAATATAATAATCAAAATAAAAGGAACACTAAAATATGTGTTCCTTTTTTGATGTTATTAAGATTTATAAATGCTATTATAGCCCTAAAACAGTACATTAACGTTACAAAATTTGTAAAAATTTCAAAAAATGTAACGTTAACTTGGCTTTTTTGATGAAAATGATATAATTTAAATAAAGGGAGGTATAAATATGGATTTATTTAAAAGAGAAAAATATTTGTCTAAAATCAGGCCATTTTATGCATATGATGACATTATTAAAGTAATCACTGGAATAAGACGTTGTGGGAAATCAAGCTTAATGGAAATGATTAAACAGGAATTATTAGATGAAGGAGTAAACGAATCAAGTATCATATATATCAATTTAGATAAAAGGGAGTATAATTCTATAAAAACAGCAAAAGAATTAGAAACAATCATTGATAGTTTATCAAATGAAAAAGGATTAAAATATTTATTTATAGATGAAATACAAAATGTTTTGGGGTTTGAAGAAGTAATTAATGCATATAGAACTGATGGCGAGTATTCTATTTTTATAACAGGTTCAAATTCATATTTGCTTAGTGGAGAGTTAGTTACCAAACTTACAGGAAGATATATTGAATTTGAGATCTATCCTTTAAGTTTTGATGAATATTTAGATATGAAAAAATATTATTCTAAAGATATAAATTCAAATTTATTGATTGAATTAAATGAATATATTATTAATGGTGGTTTTCCTAGAAGCTTATTGATGGATGATGAAGATGCAAAAACCACTTATACCAAAGCTATAATTGATGAAATATTCACAAAAGATATAAAGAAAAGAGTTAAAATTAGAGATGTTGAAGGATTTGAGATAGTTAGAAATTTTGTTATGAACAATTTTGGATCAACTATGAATGTTAATAGTATCCAAAAAAGTTTAGAAAAAAATAATATAAAAATTTCAAGAGAGACTATCAAGAGATATCTTACCATTTTAATTGACGCAAAGATTTTATATCCATGTGATAGATTTGATATAAAAAGCAAAAAGTCTATGTGTGGTGAAAAAAAATATTATCTTGCAGATTTAAGCTTTTATTACATGTTAAACACAAACAAAATGATTAATTATGGTCCTTGCCTTGAAAATATAGTGTATATTTATGTTAAAGGATTTGGATATGATGTTAGTGTTGGAAGAATCGGAAAACTTGAGTGTGATTTTATTTTAAATGACAAAAAACAAAACTATTCATATATTCAAGTCGCATATACAATACTTGCGAATAAGTCTACAGAAGACAGAGAATATAAATCGTTAGAATTGATTAAAGATAATTACCCTAAGTATTTACTAACAACTGATTATTTATTACAAAAAAGGAATGGAATCATTCATGAAAATATAATGGAATTCATGAAAGGACATAAAAGATTTTAAATATTAATACTATAATAATTTATAAAAATAATTCTTACTGCTACAATCATTGCATATACAATGGATTTCTAGTATCTAAGAATTATTTTTTATTTTATATAAGCGTTAACGTTACAAAATTTGAAAAAAGTTCAAAAAATGTAACGTTAACTAGCATAAAACTTATTCATTAAATTTAATAATATTTATAAAGTTTGTATATATATCATCTAGCGTTTCATTTTTTCTTTTTATTATTGTAAGGGAAGTATATAAAGATTCATCTTCAATAACTGAATAATATAAATGTTCGTTAAATGTTTTATAAGCACCAAAAGGTACTATTGCATGAGCATCTATTGATCTTGCAAAAAGTATAGCTGTTTTTGCGTCATCTACGAGTGCCACAATATTTAATTTTAAATTATTTTTCTTAAATAATTTAGTAAGTATATCATAGAATCTTCTATAAACTACAACTTTTAATTTTGAAATTTCAACTAATGATATAGATGATTTTAAAACTGTATTTGAAGTTAATACCATTGGTTCATTTTTAAGTTTTATTACATCATACAATTCAGTATTAAAAGGAGTTCTTGTAATCGCAAGATTTATTAATCTTTTATCTAACATATCAAGTAGTTTAAATGTATTAGATTCACTTATGTTAAATTTGGTATTAGGGAATTTCTTTGAAAAATCTTTTAAAACGCCAGAATAAAGAAGAGATGTAGAAGATGTAACAATACCAATGTTTATAGTTTGACTTTGTTTATTATTTAATTCTTTAATATCGTTTTTAACGCTACTTTCTAACTCAAGCATAGTTAATGCTTTATCGTATAAAAGTTTTCCACTTTCTGTTAATTTTAATTCTTTTCCACGTATGAAAAGAGTAGTGTTTAATTCACTTTCTAATTTTTTCATCATTCTTGATAAAGGTGGTTGAGCGATGTGAAGTTCTTTAGATGCTTTAAGGATAGATTTCTCATCTACAACGGTTTTAAAGTAAAATAATTCTTTTAGTTCCATATATACCTCCAAAGTATATAACACATAATAATTTTATATATATAGTATATAAAAAATCATGATATAATACAATCTGGTGGTGTTTATTTATGTTAAAACTTTACAAAAAATATTTAAAGAAATATAAATGGCATGTAATATTTGGACCTATGTTTAAGCTTGTAGAAGCTATTTTTGAACTTTTAGTTCCACTTGTTATTGCCGATATGATCAATAATGGTATAGATGGAGATTTTGCTACAAAAGCTGAAATGAGAAACTACATCTTATCACGTGGTGGATTATTACTATTATTCGCATGTATTGGACTTTGTAGCACAATAGTTTGTCAATTTTTTGCTTCACGTGCTAGTCAAGGGTTTGGAACTGAAGTAAGAAATGATTTATTTAAACATATTAATACGTTATCGTTTAAAGAAATCGATAAGTTTCAAACATCATCCCTATTAACAAGACTTAATAGTGATGTTATGAATGTACAACAATCAGTCGCAATGTTAATACGTCTTGTTGTACGTGCACCTTTCTTAATTATAGGAGCTACTATTTTATCGTTTAGAGTTAACCATGTTGCAGGTCTTATATTCTTGCTTACTGGTATTATGTTGTTTGCGGTAATATTTATAATTATGTTTGCCCAAGTTAAGAAGAATAGAATAAGCCAAAAAAGACTTGATAGACTTACTACTACAACAAAAGAAAATATATCAGGTAATAGAGTTGTTAGAGCATTTAACAGACAAAAATATGAATACAAAAGATTTGTTGATGAAGCAGTTAGTCTAAAAGACATTCAAATAAAGATTGGTAGATTAAACGCATTATTAAATCCACTAGTTTTTATAGTAACTAACATTGCGATTATGCTTGTTTTATATATAAGTGGTGATGCGTTTAAAAATGGTAATATAAAAAGAGGAGATATTACATCCCTATATAATTACCTAATTCAAATCCAAATTGCAGTTATGGTTGTCGCAAACCTAGTTGTAGTATTCACTAAAGCATCTGCTTCAAGTGAACGTATAAACGAAGTATTTAATACAACATCATCAATTGTAGATGGTATTTATGATACAAAAGAAAATAATATACCATTGGTTCTTAAAGATGTATCATTCAAATACAATGATGATTCATTACCTGCCTTAAATAATATTAATTTAACAATTAAAGAAGGTATGATTTTAGGAATAATTGGTGGTACTGGTTCAGGTAAAACAACATTTTGTAATTTAATTAATAGATTCTACGACACAACAAGTGGTGAAATTATTCTTTATGGTAGAAATATAAAAGATTATAAACTTGATTTTGTAAGAAGTGAAATATCTACTGTATTCCAAAAATCAGTATTATTTACCGGAAGTATTAGAAGTAATATGGAATATGCGAAAAAGGGAATAACTGAAGAAGAAATAACTAAAGCTTTAAATATTGCCCAAGCTAGTGAATTCGTATCTAAACTTGATAAGGGAATTGATACTGAAATATATCAAGGAGGTAAGAATTTGTCTGGTGGACAAAGACAACGTCTTGCGATTGCAAGAGCAATCTCTAAAGATAGTGATATTTTAATTCTTGATGATTCAAAATCAGCGCTTGATTTTAAAACATCTAAACTTTTAACTGATGAAATTAAAAAGATAAATAAAACAGTAATTGAAATAAGCCAAAGAGCATCCGACATGATGCATTGTGATTTAGTAATGGTTTTAGATAAAGGTTTAATGGTTGGGTTAGGTACTCATGATGAGCTAGTTAAAACATGCGATGTTTATAAAGAAATTTGTGAATCACAAGATGTAGAAAGAAGGGATAACAATGAAAAATAAAAGTTTACTTAAACGTTTAATGAAATATGTTAATAAACATATGCCTCTACTTGTTATATCTCTTCTATGCGCTATTTTATATGTAGTCGCAACTCTTTCTACGCCTATAGTAGTAGGTAAGGCTATAAATATATTTAGTGATAAGGGATTCGATAAATCAAAATTAAACAATTATATAATGATTCTTGCGGCAATTGTATTTGCAGGGCTAATATTTGGATTCTTAATGAATTACTTATTAAATAAGATAACATACTCAATAGTATGTGATCTTCGTGATGATTGTTTCAAGAAGATATTAAATGTCCCTGTATCATACCTAGATAGTCATCTTGAAGGTGATTTGTTACAAAGAGTTATAAATGATACTGATACAGTAGCTGATGGATTACTACAAGGATTCACTCAAGCAATCACAGGAATACTTACTATTCTTGCGACTATAGTATTAATGCTTGTAATGTCATGGAAATTAGGACTTATAGTTATAGTATTAACTCCAATATCACTGTTTGTAGCTAAATTTATAGCATCTCACTCTTATAAGAGTTTTAAAAAACAAGCTAAAATTAAAGGTGATATGACAGCTTTTTCTAATGAAATGATTACTAATCAAAAAATAGTATTAAGCTATCAAATGGAAGAAGTAAATATAGAAAAATATATTGAACTTGATAATGATTTATACAAAGCTGGATGTGATGCACAATTCTATTCATCTCTTACAAACCCTTCAACAAGATTTGTAAATAACTTAGTATATGCAATAGTCGCAACTATCGGTTGTGTTCTTATTATCTATAACAATGATAAACTTTTAAATGTTGGTATTCTTACAGCATTTTTAACTTACGCAAATCAATATACAAAACCATTTAATGATATTTCTTCAGTTGCGACTGAATTATCAAATTCATTCTCATCTTTAAAGAGAGTGTACGAACTAATTGATGAAAAAGAAATAGTAGAAAATAATTCAGATATAGAATCATTAGATGGAAAAATAGATATCGATGATATCTCGTTTGGATATGTTGAAAACAAGACATTAATAAAGAATGTATCACTAAATATAAAAAAAGGTGATCACATTGCGATTGTAGGTCCTACTGGGTGCGGAAAAACGACATTAATTAATTTGATAATGCGTTTCTACGATGTAAATAGTGGAAAAATAATGATAGATGATAAAAACATCTATGATTATTCTAGATCATCATTAAGAAATAATATTGGAATGGTTTTACAAGATACTTGGCTATTTAAAGGTAGTGTATATGAAAACATTGCGTACGCTAAAGATGGTGCTACAAAAGAAGAAGTTGTAGAAGCTTGTAAAAAAGCATATGCGGATGATTTCATCAACCACTTAGATAAAGGTTATGACACAATTATTGATGATGATGATTCAATATCTGGTGGTGAGAAACAATTGCTTTGTATAGCGCGTTTAATGCTTAAAAACCCTAACATATTAATACTTGATGAAGCAACATCAAATATAGATACACGTACTGAAATTATGGTACAAAAAGCATTTAATAATTTAATGGAAGGAAAAACATCATTTATTATTGCGCATAGATTATCTACAATTAAAAATGCTTCTCAAATATTAGTTATGAAAGATGGAAACATTATCGAACATGGTACACATGATGAACTATTACAAAATAATGGATTCTATGCTGAACTTTATAATTCACAATTTAATTAAAAATGATAATAAGAGAGTTTAATACTCTCTTTTTATATTTGTATATAGAAATTCATTCTAAAAAGATTTATTTTCCTATTTAAATCCAATTTTTGTTTATCCTCTAAAGAAACTAGTGAGTTGAAAATATTAATCGATTCAATTAATTTGGAACGATTGTATAATCTTATACTGCCATGCTATTAATCAAATTGAGTTAAGTGCTACGTATAGTAACAATTCTTAATTGATATTATAGTTATGTATGTTAATTCATCAAAACAATGATAGAGATAAATTTTGACAATGTTCTTGCTTGATAATGCTAAAAAATAAAAAAGTGCAGTAGTTTTGTTTTTACTGCACTGTGCTTTTAGATAAATATTATCATGTAATGAGGTAGTACCTTTTTGTTATCACTAACGCCTACATTACCATTTATTAATTTATATGATATTTTAGGATTATACTTATTAATAAAACTATTTAAAGAAGGAGTAGAATCATTACCAGCTTTTACTTCGATAGGTATGACATCACCATCATGTTCGATTACAAATTCAATTTCCATAGTAGAAGTTTGAGTCTTATAATAATGAAGAGTATATCCTTTTTTTAATAATAATTCGGATATTACATTTTCATAAATTCCACCTTTAGCATTACCTTTTAAAGTGTTATTTAATATAGCCAATTTAGTTTCATAACCATATAAACATGATAAAAGGCCAGTATCATTTAAATATAGTTTAAACTGATCATCCATTTCATACGCAAGTAGAGGTATGTAAACTTCACTTACATTCGTACATTTATTAACTAGACTAGAATCACATAACCATTTAACACTACCACCATATTTTTTGCTGGTTTTACCTTTTTCTACTACGCTATATTGAAACTTTTTGTATTCTTTAGCCAATTGTTTAGGAATAGAATCATAACATTGCCTTACTTTGATTTTTTCAACACCTTTTGCATGCTTAGATATGTCATCTTGGTAATCTGATAATATTTTACTTTGCACTCTTGAAACCTCGTTAAAATTGTTGGTATCAATGTATGCTTGTACAACCTCTGGCATTCCACCAACAACGATGAATTCTCTAAATAATTCTAGATATTTATCGTTTAATTCTTTTGGGACACTTTTATTATTATCGTAGAATTCCTTTAAATAATTTATTGCATCAAAACTATAACCTAAAGCCCATAAGAATTCTTCAAAATCAAGGGAGTACATAATCACTTGTTCTTCATAGCCAACTGGTAGAGATGTTGGCTCAGAAACATCATCATCTGCATCATCAAGATAAGAAAGGCCTAAAAGTGAACCTGAAGAGATGACATCAATACTTTTGTCTAAAGCGAAGAACTTTATAGCAGTTCTAGCTTCAGGACAAACCTGAATTTCATCAAGGAATAATAATGTCTTATTTGGGATGATTTGAACATTAGGGATATAAGCTGTAATTTTTTTGAAAATTTCACTAACTGACAAATCCCCTTTAAAAATGTTTTTTAGTATTGGATTTTTAATGAAATTTATTTCAATGTAATTATCGTATTCATTTTGTCCAAATTCTTTAACTAAATAACTTTTACCAACCTGACGTGCTCCTTTTATAATTAAAGGATTTTTATTTTTGTTTTCTTTCCATTTTATTAAATAATCATATAATTTTCTTTTTATCATAAAATCACTATCCTTTTTATTATATTTTACAACATTAATTTTAAAAAAGGAATATTTTTGGACTATCAGCAATGAGAAAAAGGAATATTTTTGGAGTATTAACAATGGGAAAAAGGAATATTTTTTGGAGAAGTGCATGTGGATTTGGCAAAAAACTTCTAAATATTATGACATTATATGATTTTAATTTATAATATTATCATGTTCATAAAGTGATAACATTTTATAATATTTTTTATCAATAGATATATGATAATATGTACAATCTTTAAGGTATGATTTTTCGTATATGGTCGCATGCTCTTCGATAATATGACATACTTTTTGATCTTTATAAGGAATATCTAATTTTAGTTCTACCATATAAGGAATAGTTTCTTCGTAAATATAATCTAATAAATTATTTACATTCAAATTAGTATAGTTAGAATATGGCATAGATTCTATTCCTTCTATGATTAAATTTTGTTCTTTTAAAAGATCATATTTGTTAAGAAGAAGTAACATCTTCTTATCAAGAGCGCCAATTTGCGCTAGCATATTCATAGTTATGTTATATTGTTCGTTATAGTATGGAGAAGAGAAATCTATAACATTTATGATTAAATCAGCATTTCTAATTTCCTCTAGTGTTGAACGAAATGATTCAACAAGAAGTGATGGTAGTTTTGATACAAATCCGATTGTATCAATTAATATAAATTGGTGTTTATTATAATTGATTTGTCTAATTCTAGTGTCAAGCGTTGCGAATAATTGGTCTTCAGCATAGACCATTTTATCCTTATCGCCACCGGTTGTTTCAATAATTTTATTCATAGTGCTGCTTTTACCAGCGTTAGTATAACCTACAAGAGCTACAATAGGTATGTCATTTTTTGCTCTTTTTAACGATGCTAAAGCTTTTTTCTTTTTGATTTCTTGTAATTCTTTAGTATATCTTGAAATAAGAGAGTGTATTTGCCTTCTTTTAATTTCGTTTAGTGTTTCTCCACTACCTTTTGAATGAAGACCACCACCCGAAGCACCTTCTCTAGACGCGAAATCTGTATAAAGACCTACACGTGGTAATTCGTATTTTAATCTTGCAAGATTAATTTGAAGGTTAGCTTCAGCAGAAGAAGCTCTATTTTTAAATATATCAAGAATAATAGATGTTCTATCTGCAATATCTATATCACATAAATTTTTAATATTTTTTAATTGTATTGGGCTTAATTCATCATCAAATACTAACAAATCATAGTTTGAAGTTTCATCTATAATTTCTTTTATTTTTCCAGACCCAACATAGAATTTAGTGTCTGGTTTATCTAATGCTTGATAAATGTATTTTTCTATATTTATATCAAGAGATTGACAAAGATTTTTCATTTCAAGATATCTATATTCAATATCATATATATCACTTTTCAATTTTACTAACACAAGTAATGCTGATTTCATATTATCACCATTCTTATTATATCAAAAAAATGCAATTTCAGATTTAAATAAGTAGATTTTAATTACTAAAATGTTATATAATAAAATATAAGGTCGGTGAGATAATGATTTTAAATGCTTTTACACAATATTTTAGTGATCATTTATGGCTACAAATTGTTGTTGATGCGTATTTATTATTCATGATATGTATTGGTATTGGTCAATTTGTATTTAAAAATAAAAGAGCTCTTGATTTCTTTATTTTAGGAATCGTTTTTGCAATAATAGATGCTTTTGCATGGTATGTTGATTTAAGAATATCTAAATGGGTATTTTTATATATCACATTAGCACTTCCTATATTCGTGAGCGTTGTTTTAGCGCCAGAAATAAGAAGGTTCGTTATTAGTAAAAATAAAGAAGATAAAAGAGAAATTGATGTTACATCATCGGATCAAACAAGGGAAAATATTATTGATGCAGTATTATACCTTGCGGCAAGAAAAATTGGTGCACTTATAACTGTTGAAAAGAATGTATCATTAGATCAATATGCAGAAAAAGCTATTCAATTAAATTCAGAAGTATCAAAAGAGCTTCTAATTCAAATATTTACACCAAATACACCACTTCATGATGGTGCCGTAATTATTCGTGGTAATAAGATAAGATGTGCTGGAGCATATTATGTTTTAGCTCAACAAAAGATTGAAGACAAAACCACAGGATCACGTCATAGAGCTGGTATTGGTATTTCTGAGGTAACAGACGCATTAACTATAATTGTATCAGAAGAAACAGGTAATATTTCATTAGCTATCGAAGGTGTTTTAATGAAAGCTAATGAGCGTGAAAAAATACAAGAATATTTAAGTATGTTCTTAAAGTAGGAGGGGTAAAATGAATTTTTTAAAAACAATTTTAAAACTAATATTTTGCCCGATTTGGCTTTTGGTTGAACAAAATCCTAACGATTTAGTAGTAAGGGATAAATATGGAATTATTAAATATTTATTAATAATTTTATTTGTTGCTGGAGTAATCGTATTAGTATATTATGTATGGGGTGAACTTCTATGAAATATGCTTCCGTAATATGCGCGCTTGTAATGTCTATAATACTTTTAATTATGTACATTACACAATCGATTATTAGTCGTAAAGTTTTAAAGGTAAGGCTTATTTTAGCATTTGTTCTAACTGGACTTATGGCTGTAATACTTGGACTTGGTGATGTTATTAGTAAACATAAATATTTAGAATATGCTAAAGATGGTGTTTTAATTGCCGATTATGTTTTAGTATGTGCTGCGTTTTTTAAGAATGTTGTGGATGCGACACAAAAAACACAACTTGAAAATGAATTTATTAAATCACTAGAGAATGATAAAATATTTGTTTTATTAGATAGAAAAGATAAAATAAAACAAATATCAACAAATCTTGCAAAGCTTGCAGGATTAACTAAGAAAGATTTAATAGGTAAAAAGTTTTTTGACTATATTGGAGATAATTTTAATTTAGTATCATTAAATGATGCAGAAATTAAATTAACTAAAGTAAAAGAACATTTTAGAGTTTGGGCTGAAGAATGTAAAGAAGGAGATTCTTGTAAAAGAGAATTCTTACTTACATCAAAAGATGGAAGAGATAGTTATGTGTTTAATTTTTTAGATACTCCGATATTTACAGTATCTAAATATAGTGGACATTTACTACTTGGTGATTTAGATTCAGAACAATCAATGTTAAATGCAGAACGTAAATTATCTGATACAACAGATAAACTATCATCAATAAAACAGAGGATGCAAGCCCTATTTGATGTTTCAAGTGAAGCGATATTCTATATCAATATTGATAATGGATCAATTTGGGGAAATAATGAATTTTTAAATATTCTTAACTTAAGTCGTAATCAAATGGCTCGAAGTGAATTTGAAAAATATATTCATCCAGATGATTTACCATTTTATCAAAAACAATTATCAAATCTTACTGAAAAGAATCCTTCTTATGACATTAAATATAGATATAAAACAGGTATGAATTATCAATTCGTTCATGAAAAAGGTAAGAGAATATTCTCTAAAAATTCAGGGGATGAAATCGCATGTACAATAGAAGTTGTTCATGATAAACATTTTGAACATAGCGATATGCCACTTCTTGATTCACTAAAGGATAGTGTACAAATGTATGAGGATATTGATCAAATATATAGAGAAGGATGTCCTTTTGAGTTGGCGATGTTTAAACTTACAAACATACCTGAAATAAACGAAGAACATGGTCGTCAAATCGGAAATATGGTTATTGGTGAATATGTAAAAGCAGTTAATGATAAACTAGTTAACGACATGTTATTCTACAGAATTACAGGTCTTGAATTTTGTATTATTGTAACTGATGGAAGAAAGATGACAATATTAAGAACTATGCTTGAAAAATCTGTGCTTACCGAAAGTGCTATGGATTACGGTGGACTTCATTTAGATATTAAAGCCAACTTTGGAGTTGCGTTCTATAATGACGCAAGATCAGCTAAGGAACTTGTGACTTATGCAAAGAGAGCCTTAGATTTATCACAACATCCAAAGATGAACACTAATTATTTATTCTATAATGATATTAAGTAAAAAAGATATAAGAAAATCCCTTTTAATTAAAAGAAGGGATTTATCTAATATATCAGATGCCATAGTTTCTGATATTTTAGCGTCAAATGTTTTAGATAATCTAAATATTATAGGCATTTATTATCCTTTACCTGGTGAAATTAATGTTTTAAAACTTTTAGAACTTTATCCTAATAAAACATTTTGTTTTCCTAAAACAGAAAATGAAATAGCTTTTTATAAAGAAAATGATTTAAATAAATTTGCGCCCGCAAAGTTTAATGTGTATGAACCTATTACTAATAATTTTATTAAAAGGGATGAAATAGATGGTTTTATAATTCCATCTGTAGGTATTACTAAAGATAATAAAAGAATTGGTTATGGTAAAGGGTATTATGATAGATATCTTGAAGGATATAAAGGACTAAAAATAGGAGTTATTTATAAAGAGTTAAATAATGTTGATATTCTAGGAGATAGTTATGATATCTCTTTTGATATGATATTTGAGGAGTGAAATATTGTTTAGTGCAGTTATTCTCTTGGCCGGTAGTGGTAGAAGGTCTTTGTTAAGTATAAATAAAACTTTATATAAATTAGGTGATAAACCGATGTTTATGTATTCTTATGAAAAATTTAAGAGTATGGGAGCTGAAGTAATACTTGTTGTGTCAGAGTCTGATTATGAAGAAGTAAAATCATATAATCTAGATGCAAAAATTACGATTGGTGGCGCTAGTAGGGCTGAATCATCATACAATGGTGTAAAAGAAGCATCTAATGATTTAGTGTTAATTCACGACGCAGCTCGTCCATTTTTTAATGTATCAATAATAAACGAGATGTTAAAAGTAATGGAGAATGCTAAATGTGCCTACACCGGAATTAAGGTTGTAGATACAATTCGTGATACATCTAAATCTGTAATAGATAGAGATAGATTAATGATTGTACAAACACCACAAGCTTTATATAAAAATGATTATTTAGAAGCTTACAAAAATTATAATGGGGATAAAATCTTAACTGATGATATTTCTTATCTAGAAGAATATTTTAAATATAAACCCGAGGTTGTTTTAGGTAGTAGATTTAATTTTAAGATAACTACTCCTGAAGATATCAAATTAGCTTTATGCTTAATTAGGGAGGATCTTGATGATTAGAATAGGACATGCATGGGATACCCATAGGCTTGTTGAAGGAAGAAAGTTAATACTTGGAGGAGTAGAAGTAGAATCTAAGGTAGGACTTTTAGGACATAGTGATGCAGATGTTGTACTTCATGCTGTAGCAGAAGCATTGCTAGGAAGCCTTGCGTTAGGGGATTTGGGAACACATTTTCCAGATAACAGTAAAGATACAGAAGGTATGGATTCTAAAATAATACTTAAGAAATGTTATACTATGGTACTTGAAAAAGGGTATAAGATTAATAATATTGATCTTACAATTTATAGTGAAAACATTAAAATATCTCCAATAAGAGAGCGTATAAGAGAAAGTATAAAAAACATTTTGGATATAGAACTTGATATGATATCAGTTAAAGCTACAACATGGGAAAAAATGGGCTTTGTTGGTCGTGGTGAAGCGATTGCTTCAGAGGCTTTAGTCCTTGTTGAATCAGAAAAGAAAAACATAAAAAAAATAGTACCTTACGGAAAGGAAATTTAGTATGAAATGGTTATCTGACATAATAAAAGGATTTTTCATGGGGATTGCTAATATAATACCAGGATTTAGTGGTGGTACTATGGCAATCATTATGAAGATATACGATAGATTTATATATGATTTATCAGATATCACAAAACATCCTATAAAAGCTATAAAAGATTTATTCTTTATTGGAGTAGGACTTGTTATCGGAATGGTTTTTGCGATGTTTACTATAGCATTACTTCTAAAGAAATTCCCATTCCCAACAATAATGTTATTTGTAGGACTTATTATAGGTTCCCTTCCTGAACTTTTTGTTGAATCAGTTAAAGACAATAAAACTAAACTAAATATGTTGTTTTTAATTCCTACCCTTGCGTTTATGATTTTAATTCCGTTTTTAAACCTTAAAGAAGCGCAACTTGAAATATCATTTAAAGCACTATCTTTAATCTTTATAATGGGTATAATATCATCAGTTGCGATGGTAATACCAGGTATTTCAGGTTCATTTACATTAATGGCTTTTGGATATTATGCTTTAATTCTAAATACAGGAACAGGATTTATAAAGGGATTTATTAAAGGTGATAATGTATTAGATGAATTTATTACAATGTTTGTATTTACAGTAGCTTGTATAATAGGAATACTTACTATTTCTAAGATAATGGAGTTACTTCTTAAAAAATATAAGAATGCAGTATATTTTGCGATTATAGGATTTATTTTAGGTTCACCTTTTACAATAATTTGGTCTATGTGCCACAATGATGATTATAATATTAATTATAAATCTGCAGGAATGTGGGTTGCGACAGTAATATGTACTATCATTGGTATTTTAGTTCCAATTTTATTTAAAAAACTTGAACAAAAAATATCAAGCAAGAATGTAGTAGAAGAAACAAAAGCAATAGAAGATGGTACTAAAATAGATGAATAAATATGGCATATTTTGAATATGTAAAAATTATGTTATAATACTTTAGGTGATAATATGGTAATAAAAACAAAGAAAGGATTCTTTGAGGTTTTAAAGAATGTGCGCGATGCTTTAAATATTGAAAAATTTGAAGAAGCATACCTTGAAGAATATTATGATGCATATGACTATATAGTAGGTGATATTGCGTCTGATATTTTAAGACTTAAAGGATTTAAAAAGAATGATGGATCATACAAGAAGATACCAGATTATTTATCTGAATCTTGTGTTTATAAATGTGCGTTTTATATATTAAGAAGACTTAATGAAAAAGAATACACATCTCTTTTTGAGTATTATAAAACTAATCCAAATAAGGATTTAACTGTAGGTGATGATAAAGTCCCACAAATTGAAAAAGTAAATTACGATAAAGAAAATTTGGTATTAGAATCAACTAATGGAAATAATCCAAATATCGTTTTAGATATGCAAAGAATTAATCGAATTAAAACTTTTTCATTGCCTAAAGATTTAGAAAATGATAAAGAAGATAATAAAGATATAAAGAAATCTTCAAAAAATGATAGTAGAAAAGACAAGTTTGCGGACAAGAAATCCCCAAAGAATGATAATTTCAAACATGGAAATAGACAAAAAGGTGGAAATTATAATGGAAGATAGAACTAGAGAAATAATAAATGAAGTAGAAGAAATTCTAGATAAAATAAGACCATATATCAATGGTGAAGGTGGAGATTTAGAATTCTTAGGATATAAGGATGGAATAGTATACCTACAAATGCTTGGAGCATGCGCAGATTGTGGATATATTGATAATACTTTAAACGATGGTATTGAAGAAATGTTGAAAGAAGAAATACCAGAAATAATTCGTGTAGTAAACGTTGAAGATCCTAATAGTCCTATGCTTGACGGGGTGGAAAAGTAATATGAATATTAATTTTAAATATACTGCTGATTTTTATACTGATGAAGAATATAATAAATTCAAAGGTGAAGTTTTAAATTCTAAAAAAGTTTTAGATTCTAAATCAGGTGAAGGTAATGATTATCTAGGATGGCTTACACTACCTAGTGATTATCTTTCGTCATATGAACTAGAAGAAGTATTAAAAGCTGCAGAAAAAATAAAAAATGAATCAAAAGCTTTAGTAGTTTTAGGAATTGGTGGTTCATATCTAGGCGCAAAGTCGGCTATTGAAATGCTTACAAAATATTTTAATGATGGATTAGAAATATATTTTGTTGGTAATTCAATGTCTTCATCATATATTTATGAAGTTTATAATAAAATCAAAGATATTGATTTTTCATTAAATATCATATCTAAGAGCGGAAGTACAACTGAAACATCTGTATCTACAAGATTATTTTTAAACCTACTTGAACAAAAGTATGGAGATAGTGCATATGAAAGGGTTTATGCGACTACAGATTTAGAAAAAGGAATCTTGCATGATATATGTGTTAGTAAGAATATTCCTATGTTTCAAATAAGAGATGATATTGGTGGAAGATATTCTGTTTTAACTGCAGTAGGACTTTTACCTATGGCAGTCGCAGGAATTGATATCAAAAAAGTTTTAAAAGGTGCACTAGACGCTCAAAATGATTGTAAGAAGGAAAACTCGCTATCACTTGAATATGCGACTAGAAGAGTTATGTTTTATAACAAAGGCTTTGAAATAGAAATATTATCATCATTTGAACCTAAACTTAGAGGATTTATTGAATGGTACAAACAATTATTTGCAGAAAGTGAAGGAAAAGACCATAAAGGTATATTCCCTACAGGCGCAATTTTTACAACAGACCTACATTCAATAGGACAAATGATTCAAGATGGTAGAAGAAATATAATGGAAACTGTTATTAAAATAGATGAACCTATGTTTGATATTAAAGTTCCAAAGATGGAAGGAAATCTTGATAAACTTGATTTCTTAGAAGGAATTAGCATCAATGAAATCAATGAAAAAGCATTGATTGCGACAACACTTGCGCACCATGAAGGTGGAGTACCTGTTAATGTTATTGAAATTTCTAAATTAGATGAAGAAAACTATGGATATTTAGTATACTTCTTCATGTATTCATGTGGATTAAGCGCGTATACAATAGGGGTTAATCCATTTAATCAACCTGGTGTTGAATCATATAAGAAAAATATGTTCGCATTACTTAATAAACCAGGTTATGAAGAGTTAGGGAAACAAATTAAAAAATTATTGGAGGAATAACAAATGATTTTATTTGGAACTTTAGGAACAGCAATTCAAATAAATATTGTAATGTTGATATCTTTAACATTATTTGTATTTCATATGTTTTTTACATGCAAATATATCTATTTAATTGCGTCTGAACAACATCTTAAAGCTGAAAAATACATTGCCTACTCTGGGTACTTTGGAGTAGTTGTAATGGTAATGCAATTTATACTTGCGTCACTTTGTTTTAAAAATGATGTAGTTGACTTAGAGTATTCATATCTAGGGCTTATTGCGGCTGCTGGCGCAATATTTATAATACCATTCTTAATTATATATGATATTAAACAACAATTTTGGATTAAAAGATTATCTGTAGAAGATAAGAAAAAATATGATGTATCTTTAAAAGATAGATTACCTTTAGTTATTGTTGTTTCAGCACTTGTTGTAATATCAATGGCATTATTTGGATTATGCATCGAAGCTTACGTCTATATTATGCAAGCATTATAATTATAAAACCCCCAGTAGTTTCTATTGGGGTTAATTTTTAGGGGTGATATTTATGTATGAACTCATACATTTAAAAGGGAACACATATTATATTAAATGTAATACTAATTGTGGCGTTTATGTATTAAACGATAAAAAAGAAGTATTACTTTTTGATTGTGGAACAGATGAAGATGGTCCACATATCTATGATACTTTAGTATCAAATGGAATGAAGCCTACACATCTAGTGTTTTCACACTGCCATGCAGATCATGCAGGTGGTTGGGAGTATATCTATAGTAAAACGGGATGTAAGATGATAGCTTCTAAAGTAGAAAGAGGATTCTTTAGGGATCCTAAACTTGACATAGGATTTTTATATGGCGGATATCCTTTAGATGAATATGATGGTAAACTTATGCATATAGATATGAATGATGAAATATATGCCCTAGAAGAATTACCACAAGGGCTAGAATGGTTCCACTTGCCTGGACATCACTGGGGAATGATTGGTATAAAAACCGCTGATGATGTATATTTTGTGGCAGATACACTAGGTTCTATTGACCTTGTTGAAAGAGCCCATATTCTTTTGATATATGATGTTAAGGGATACCTAGATTCACTAGATTTTGTGGAATCCTTAGATGGTAAATTAGTTGTGCCATCGCATAGCGAAGCTACAACAAATATAAAACCTGTAGTAGAATTTAATAGAAATAAGATACATGAAATCATAAATATTATTTTAGATTATTTGCATGAAGAACATAACTGCAT
>CAVCDW010000069.1:0-22050 GCA_963601055.1 Elusimicrobiaceae bacterium | reverse complement strand
CTTTTTACCTACGGCGCTGATTTTAATATACTTCGAAAACTATATCTTTTTTTATGAAATTAGCTTTTTTAGTAAAACGTTTTCAAAAAAACTCAAAAAAAGGCTTAATTAACGTTTATTTTACTTGTTTTTAACAAAAATATTTAATATAATGAAATTAGAAATTAGGAGGATTTAAAATGTCACAAATTAACAAACAAGAATTAGTAAGCAAAATTGCTGAAAAAACAGGTTTCACTAAAAAAGATGTTTCTGAAACAGTAGAATCTTTAATTGAAACTATCACAGAAGAACTTAAGGATGGAAATGAAGTTTCACTTTCTGGACTTGGAAAATTCGAAGTTCGTGATAGAAAGGCTCGTACAGGTAAAAATCCTGCGACTGGTGAAGAAATTGAAATTCCTGCAACTAAAACTGCCGCATTCGTTGCTGGTAAAGCACTTAAGGATGCAGTAAAAGCTTAATTCTATTATTTGTCGAAAAGCATTTGTTAAAAAACAAATGTTTTTTTGTGCATTTAAAAATTTTTATTGTATAATGATTGTGAGGTGGATTTATGAAGATTGCGATTATTGGTGCTGGCGCATCTGGTTTATTTTTAAGTATGCTTTTAAAAGATAAATACGATATTACAATTTTTGAAAGAAACAAAAAAGTAGGATCTAAACTACTTGCGTCTGGAAATGGTAGATGTAATCTTTTAAATGAAAACATAAATCCTAATAATTATAATAATCAAACATTTATTAAGAGACTTTTAAATAAAGTATCATTTCAAGATATTTATAACGTTTTTAAAGAAAAAGGATTACAAATGATATCGGATGATGAAGGAAGAGTATACCCATTATCTAACATTAGTTCTACAGTTTTAAATATTATGCTTGATAATATTAATGCTAATATCATTTTAAACCATTCGGTTCAAAAAATTTCAAAAAAAGGTTTTAAGTATTTAATTGATGACTATAAAGAAGAGTTTGATTATGTGATTCTTGGAAGTGGATCTATTGCCTCACTTCCCTTAGATAAACAAAAAAGCACGTATAATTATCTTGATAGTTTAAATATTAAAACTACAAATCTTAAACCATCTTTAGTAGGTTTTAAAACAAAAGAAATACTAAAAGATATTCAAGGTGTAAGAGTTAAAGCATTAGTTAAACTATATGTTGATGGTAAGCTTTTACATACTGAAAGAGGAGAAGTAATATTTAAAAATGATGGTATATCAGGAATAGTTATTATGAATATGTCATCATACTATAATAGATATAATAAATCTAATGCATACCTTCTACTTGATATTTTAGAAGGGCTAGATAACGTATATCTAAAAGGCGCACTTAACCCGGTATTATATGATTATGTTATAAAAAATATAATTGATGTTCATAATTTTAAACTTAACATCATAGACACCTATGATACAACATCAGCTCAAGTAATATCAGGCGGAGTTTCAACAGAATTAATAAATGATAATTTTTCCTTAATAAAAGATAAAAATATTTATCTAATGGGAGAAATGCTTGATATAGATGCAGTATGCGGTGGATATAATATGTTTTTTGCGTTTGCGTCAAGTTATATAATTGCAGGTGATTTAGGATATGAAAATAAAAATAAATCAATTTAAAGTCCAAGTTTCTAAAAAAGATATTCCTTTAGATATTTTGTTAACAAAAAAATATCCTTTTTTAAAGCAAAATATAAAAGAAATAATAATATGTAAGGAAGCAATCGACGCTAGAGATAAAACTAATATTTTCTTAGTATATAATTTAATTGTTGAATTAATAAAAGAAGTTAGAGTTAAATATGATAATTTTATATTAAAATATAGTGATGAAGAAGTAGAATTAAAATATCCAAACTATAAATATAGTGATAGACCTGTTATCGTAGGCTTTGGACCAGCATCTATGTTTGCGGCACTATATCTTGCAAGATGTAGTGCTAGACCTATTATTGTAGAACGTGGTTCAAAAATTGATGATAGAGTAAATGATGTATTAGATTTTATAAATAATAAAAAAATAAATATTAATTCTAATGTTCAATTTGGAGAAGGTGGAGCTGGTACATTTAGTGATGGTAAACTTACAACATCTGTTAATGATCCTTTAATAAAATTTATTATTAAAGAATTTGTTAAACATGGAGCACCACAAAGAATCATCTATGAATCAATGCCACATATTGGGACAGATTATTTAAGAGAAGTTGTTAAAAACATCCGTCTTGAATGTGAAAGTCTAGGAGCTACTTTCTACTTTAACACAACATTTTTAGATTTTAGTAAAAATGAAGATATAATTAAATGCACATTAAGTAATAATCTAGAATTAGAAACTAAACATTTACTTTTAGGCTTCGGACATTCGGCACGTGATACTATTGAAATGCTATACAAAAATGGATGCACGATGTCGGCTAAAAGTTTTAGTATGGGAGTAAGAATTGAACATACAAGAGATAGTATAAATTATGCTCAATATAAGGACTTTAAAGATGTCTTACAACCTGCATATTATAAATTATCTACACATCTTTCAAACGGAAGAGGAGTTTATACATTTTGTATGTGCCCTGGTGGAGAACTTATGGCATCAGCCTCTGAAGATAAAACTATAGTAACTAATGGAATGAGTTATTTTAAACGTGATAAAGAAAATTCAAATTCTGGTGTTTTAGTATCTGTTGATCCTAAAGATTATTATAAATCATCACCACTTGATGGTATATATTACCAAGAATATTATGAACGTAAAGCTTTTGAAATTTCAGGTGACTACAGAGCTCCTGCTAATCTTGTTAAAGAATTTTTAAATAATGATGTTGCGACATCTATTCGTAGTGTTAGTCCATCATATCCACATGGTATATGTTTTTCATCTTTTGATTCATGTCTACCTAAATTTGTTGTAGAATCACTAAGAGAAGCACTACCAATATTTGATAGGAAATTAAAAGGATTTGCGAATCCTGATGCTATACTTACGGGTATTGAATCTAGATCATCTTCTCCTATAAGGATGGAGAGAGATGATAGAGAATCTAATATTAAAGGATTATATCCTATAGGTGAAGGACCAGGGTATGCCGGAGGTATTACAAGCGCCGCATTAGATGGATTAAAAACAGCGATTAAGATAGTGGAGGGTTAAATATGAAAATTGATTTACACAACCATTCTAATTATAGTGATGGACTTTTATCAGTTGAAGATTTAATAAAACTTGCACAAAAGAAAAATATAGATATAATGGCATTAACAGACCATGATTCTGTATATGGAGTTTTAGAGGCTGTAAAGTATGGTGAAAAATACGGCGTTAAAGTTATAAAAGGAATTGAATTATCTACTTATTATAATAATGAATCTGTTCATATTATTGGCCTATTTAAAAAAGGTATTGTTCCTAATGAAATCTACAACCTTCAAGAAGAAATGAATAAGAAGAGAAGATCTAGAGCAATCATCATGATGAACAAGGTAAAAGAAATATATGGCGTAAATATGGATATAGAAAAATTGCTAGAATCTAAAGATATAATAACAAGAGGTAATATGTTTACACATCTTGTAGAATATAATAAAGATATTGATCCTAGCGAATTAAACAAAATGATTTCAAATGATTCAAAAGCTTATATAGAATCTGCTAAATTTGATACAGCATATGGTATAGAATATCTAAAGAGAAATAATTGTTTTACAATCTATGCTCACCCAACACTTTCTAAACCTGAAACTGTAGAAGAAGTTTTAAAACTTGGGGTTGAAGGAATAGAATATAACTATCCTAAGAATAAAGCTGGAGATAAAGAAAGATTTATAGAACTTGCCAAAAAATATAATATTTTACTAAGTGCAGGTTCAGACTTCCACGGTGACATAAAACATGATATGATAGGAACATCAACTCTTCCTTATCAAGAATTTTTAAAAATATGGGAGGTAATAAAATGATAATAAAAGACGCAAAATATATAACATCAGCACCTGATGTGGCACATTTTCCGGAAGATAGAGTAGAATTTGTTTTCTGCGGAAGATCAAATGTAGGAAAATCATCTTTCATTAACATGCTTGTTAATCGTAAGAATCTTGCAAGAACATCTTCAAAACCTGGTAAAACACAATTACTTAATTTATATTTAATCAATAATGAAATTTATTTCGTAGACGTTCCAGGATATGGATATGCGAATGTTTCTAAATCAGAATTAGAATTATTTGCTAAAAGAGTTAATGGATACTTTAGAGATTCAAAGAATCTTAAATGTGCATTTCTTTTAGTTGATGCACGTCATGATCCTACAAAATTAGATATTGATATGGTTAACTATTGTAAACACTATAATATTCCTTTTGTAATAGTTATGACAAAAAGCGATGGAGTTGGAACAACTAAGATTTATTCAAGAATTAAGGCTACAAGAGAAGTGTTAGACCTTACAAAAGAAGATAAGATTATAGTTTCATCAACGCTTAAGAAATTAGGAATTGATGAAGCATTAGAAATTATAGAATCATACTTGATAGGAGAATAATATGGTAAAAGAAGAATATCAAACAGAAAGATTAAATTTATATACATCAAATCCTGAACTTGCTAAAGAAGTTACTAACTATTTCATTAGAAACAAAGAATTCTTAAAAGATGTAGAACCTATTAGACCAGATGAATATTATACTGAAGAATATCAAAAGAAATTATTATTAAAAGAATATTTATTTGTAAACGGACAAACAATGTTTAAATTTTGGATTACAAAAAAAGATTCAAAGAAAATAATTGGTGTTATTTATTTTAATGGTATCTTCTTTGGCTCATTTAAATCTACATTTATGTCTTTTAGAATGGATAAAGATGAAGTAAGAAACGGATATATGAGTGAAGCTATAAGAAAAGGTATGGATATTGTGTTTAACGATTTAGGACTTCATAGAATTGAAGCTAATGTAATGCCATCAAACACTCCTACAATAGCGCTTCTTGAAAAATTAGGATTTTACAATGAAGGAATTGCAAAAAAGTATTTAAAAATTCATGGAAAATGGGAAGACCATGTTCATATGGTATATTTAAACGAAAAAGCGCAATAAAAAATAAACTAGAATGCAAGTTCTAGTTTTTTGTGTATTTAGAATAAGAAATTATAAACAAAATTTATATAATTTCAAGAAATATAGTAAAAATTATGTTATAATGAACATTGTACAAGATAACACGGAGGTTTTTTAATAATGTCTAAAATTAATCTAGATAAACTAGTTGCTTATATGAAGGAACAAGGTTTTGTTTTTCAAGGTAGTGAAATATATGGAGGACTTGCGAATAGTTGGGATTTCGGACCACTAGGAGTTTTACTAAAGCAAAATATTAAGAATGCTTGGTGGAGCAAGTTTGTTACTAAAAATAAATATAATGTAGGATTAGATTCTGCAATCCTAATGAACCCAGAAGTTTGGGTTGCGTCAGGGCATTTAACTAATTTCAATGACCCACTTATTGATTGTAAGAGTTGTCATGCTCGTTTTAGAGCAGATAAACTAATCGAGGATTTCACTAATGGTGAAGTACTTGGTGATGGTATGACAAATGATGAGATGGTTGAATATATCAATTCACATAATATTGTTTGTCCTACATGTGGAAAATTAAACTTCACACCAATTCGTCAATTTAACTTAATGTTTAAGACACATCAAGGTGTAACTGAAGAATCTAAGAGTGAAGTATATCTTCGTCCTGAAACTGCTCAAGGAATATTCGTACAATTTAAGAATGTTCAAAGAACAACAAGAAGAAAGCTTCCATTTGGAATTGGTCAAATTGGTAAATCATTCCGTAATGAAATTACTCCAGGAAACTTTATATTTAGAGTTCGTGAATTCGAACAAATGGAACTTGAATTCTTCTGTAAACCAGGAACTGAAATCGATTGGTTCAATTATTGGAGAGGATACTGTATGGATTTCTTAGTATCTGTTGGTGTTAATAAAGATGAATTAAGATTTAGAGATCATGATAAAGAAGAATTAAGTTTCTATTCTAATGCGACAACAGATATTGAATATAATTTCCCTTGGGGATTTGGTGAATTATGGGGAATTGCGTCTCGTACTGACTACGATTTAACTGCTCACCAAAATCATTCAAAACAAGATTTAACATATCTTGATCCTGAAACTAATACAAAATATATTCCTTATGTTGTAGAACCATCTGTTGGAGTTGAGCGTATGATGTTATCAATCTTATTCTCAGCATATGAAAATCAAGAACTTCCTAATGATGATTCACGTGAAGTTCTACACTTTATTCCAGCAATAGCTCCATATAAAGCTTGCGTTCTTCCTCTTGTAAAGAAATATCATCAAGAAGAAGCTAATAAAGTTTATGAAGAATTATTGAATGAATTCAGTGTAACTTATGATGAAACAGGTTCTATTGGTAAGAGATATCGTAGACAAGACGCAATTGGTACACCATTCTGTATTACAGTAGATGATAATACTGCAAAAGAAGGTACTGTAACAGTTCGTGATAGAGATACTATGGAACAAATAACTCTAAAGGTATCTGAAGTAAAAGATTATATTAAATCAAAATGTGAATTTTAATATATAAAAAGAAGGGGTGGTTTAATTGGCATACGATGAGACTTTTCAAAAAATAGTTGATAATTCTGATATAGTTGAAGTAGTCTCTCTATTTGTTCCCCTAGAAAAAGCTGGGGCCAATTACAGAGGACTATGTCCATTTCACAACGAAAAAACTCCTTCTTTTTATGTATCTCCTGAGAAAAAGATAGCTACATGTTTTGGATGTCATAAAACATGGGATTCTATATCTTTTGTATCAGATGTTAAAAAAATATCATTTGTTGAAGCTGCACGTTTTTGTGCTGATAAAGCTGGTTTAAAAATAAATTTAAAATCAAATAAAACAAATGAAAAAGACTATTCAAAGTACTATAAGATAACTGATATTGCGCAAGAGTTTTATACTAAAAACTTACTAGAAACTAAAAGTGGTTTAGAAGCTTTAGAGTATCTTAGCAAAAGAGGACTTTCAACAGAAGATATTAAAGAATTTGGTATAGGTTTATCTAGTGATAAATCTGATGTGATTTATCAAATATTAAAGTCTGCTAATATTTTAGAAATTGATATGGTTGATTCAGGCCTTGTAAAGAATACTGATGGTAAATATTTTGACCTATTTAGGGGACGTATTATGTTTCCTATTAAAGATATTGAAGGTCATGTTATTGGTTATTCATCACGTGTTTATAAGGAAACAGATAAATTACAACCTAAATATGTCAATTCAAATGAGAATGTCATTTTTAAGAAAAGGAATGCACTATATAATATTTATAGTGCTATACCTTATGCAAATAAAGCACATAGATTTATCCTTTGTGAAGGACAAATGGATGTAATCGCTGTATCAAGAGCAGGTTTTAAAGAGGCTGTGTGCTCAATGGGTACAGGACTTACTAAGGAACAATGTATTCTTATGAAAAAGTATGTTCCAGAAGTAGTGCTTATGTATGATAATGATAAAGCCGGTATAGAAGCATCCCTTAAAGCTATTCCACTTATTAAAAGTGTAGGATTAAATCTTAACTTTATTAAATTAAATGGTGCTAAAGATGCAGATGAATTTGCGCTAAAGTATGGTGTTAGTAAATTAGGAGATTATATTTCAAATAATTTACTATCGGAAATAGAGTTTCAGTATCTTGCGTGCACATTTGGAAAAGATTTAAAAAATTTAAATGATTTTGAAATTGCTAAACAAGAGTTATTTAAGTATTTATCGGTTGTAAATGAAGCTACAGTTTCAGAAAGATATTTAAATAAATTAAGCGTTGAATCAAATACATCATTTGATGCATTGCTTCAAGATTATAATACTTTCTTACGAAGAAATAATTACAACAAAATTATTTCGCCAGTAAAGCCACCAAGGCCTAACAATAATATTAGAATAGATAATAAATATGAAATATGTGAACGTAGGCTTATAGGTTATGCGACACTTTCTAAACAAAACGCATTACATATCGAAAACAGTATAGATCCCTATGCATTCGATGAAGGACATTTTAGATTGTGGGCCGAACTAATTAATACATACTATATGTTCGAGGAAGAATTTGATAGGGATAAATTTTTACAAATCATTAGTAGTATGCAAGATATTACTAAAACATTTGTAGATGATATAAATAAATTAGCAACAGATAATGTATCTAAATTCACTAACGAGGATTTAGATGATTGTATTGAAATTGTTAATGAACTAGGTGTTGTAAAGAAAATAGAGGATTTAAAGAAACAAATTAAATCATGTAATGACGATGAAAAACTTGTTTCATTGTTAGGTGAATTTACGATACTTAAAAATAGAATAGATCATAAAAACAAGAAAGGGTAATTGATTATGGAATTGCAAAAACTGATTGAAGAATTAATCGCAAAAGGTCATCAAAATAATGACCAAGTACTAATTAATGATATTACTGTTCATTTTTCTGAGGATTCAGCAGAATATACAGAAATTGAAGAAGCATTAAAAAATGCAGAGATTGCTATAGTAGCTAATCAAGAAGATCTTAATACAGATATTAGTGATGAAGAATTTGATTTAGAAACTGTTGAAGAAGTTGATATCGCAGATTTCGACAAACTTCCTTCTAATGTAAATGTAGACGATCCAGTTAAAATGTATTTAAAGGAAATTGGAGCAGTTGAATTACTTTCTGAAAAAGAAGAAAGAAGACTTGCTGAAGTTTACTATAATGGAAAACTTGCTCAAGAAAAAATTGATAATGTTGATGCTGGAATTGAAGAAGTATCAGACGAAGAATACCAAGCACTACTTGATAAAGCTGACCGTGGTCAAATTGCCAAAGATAAAATAGTAGAAGCCAACTTAAGACTTGTAGTTTCAATAGCTAAAAAATATACAACTCGTGGTCTTCCTTTCCTTGATTTAATTCAAGAAGGAAACATGGGACTTATAAGAGCTGTTGATAAGTTTGAATATGAAAAGGGATATAAATTCTCTACATATGCGACATGGTGGATTAGACAAGCAATTTCTCGTGCTGTAGCTGATCAAGCAAGAACAATCCGTATTCCTGTTCATATGGTTGAAACTATTAATAAATTAGTTCGTACTCAACGTACTATGACTCAAGAGTTAAGTCGAGAACCATCGGATGAAGAATTAGCTAAGAGAATGGGATGTTCTGTTTCAAAAATTCAAGAAATAAGAAAGATTGCACAAGAGCCAATTTCATTAGAACAACCTGTTGGTGAAGAAGAGGATTCATCTCTTGGAGATTTCGTAGCTGACACTACATCTCTTGATCCTTATGAAGAAACTGAGAAACAAGCATTAAAAGTTGAAATCGCAAAATTACTTGCGACTCTCACACCAAAAGAAGAGCGTATTATGCGTCTTCGTTATGGTCTAACAGATGGAAGACCAAGAACTCTAGAAGAAGTTGGTAAAGAGTTTAACGTAACACGTGAACGTATAAGACAAATAGAAGAAAAAGCTAAACAAAAAATGAAGAGAAATGCTAAACCTCTAAAAGATTTTTATAATAACTAAAAAAATAATTGTATATTAAGAAAAGAGAAATAAATTTTATATGAATTTTGACGAAATAGTTGAAACACTAATAAAAAGCGCTAGTTTAAATGATGATTTTATAAATGTCGATGAAATATTAGGATATTATAAGAGGGGTTCGTTAGAATTTGAACAAATTAAAAAAAATCTTGTAGCCAATAATATCAATATTATTGATGTTTATGAGATTAGTAATAATAAAAAATCAAACATAAATGAAACAAATGCTATTAAATTATATCTAAATGATATAGCAAATATTCCCCTTCTTTCAAAAGAAGAGGAAATTGAGTTGTTTAAAATTTATGAAAATGCACGTCTTTTAGTAAATCAAAATGGTGAAATAGATAGAGATAATAAAATTATTATTGATGGTAAAAAAGCTAAAGAGAAACTTATCATTTCTAATTTAAAATTAGTAGTATCGATTGCTAAAAAATTTCAAAACCAAGGCCTTGATTTTCTTGATTTAATTCAAGAAGGAAGTGCGGGTTTAATTAAAGCTATTGAAAAATTTGAATATGAAAAAGGATATAGACTTTCTACATATGCGACAACTTGGATTCTGCAATCAATAAATAGAGCTCTTGATAATAAATCAAGTACTATAAGAAAACCAGTCTATGTATGTGAAAACATAAAAAAATTTTCAAATGCCAAAAGAATTTTGAGTCAAAAACTTTCAAGAGAACCTAGTCTTAAAGAAGTTGCAGCTGAACTTGGAATTTCTGATGAAGAAGCATATGAAATTGAGCAAAATATGCAAGAACCCCTATCACTTTCTTCAAAATGTAGTTTTGATGAAAATACTACCCTTGAAGATTTTGTTTCTGATGATGAATCAACATCACCACTAAAATTTACATTTTATAAATCGTTATCACAGGACATATTTAAGATATTAAATAACTTTCCAAAAAAAGAAAGAGATATAATCATACTTAGATATGGACTTGATGAAAATAAAAAACATACTCTTGATGAAGTCGCAACTTTAATGAATACTTCAAAAGAGAGTGTTAGACAAATACAGGCTAATGTTTTAAATAAAATCAAAATAAATTATCCTGAATTATATTCATATTGGTTAGAATTATAGGAGGAATATAATGGATTCAATACAATACAGATATGATACACAATTATTAATTGAAGGTGAAAACCTTGACCCTGATAAAATGACAGAATATTTTACTAACAATTTTAAAGGAGATTGTACTTTAATTGTTGGTGATGAAGATCTTGTTAAAGTTCATTATCATACAAATGAGCCTTGGAAGGTTTTAGAATACTGCCGTACTTTAGGTGAAATTTTTGATATAGTTGTAGAAGACATGGACCGTCAATCAAGAGGATTAAAAGGTTAGTATGGATAGACTTTCATACATTACCTCATTGTTAGATGGCTATGATAGTGTATGCGATGTAGGGACAGATCATGGATTTGTCCCTATTAACGCTATTCTAAACTATAATTTAAAGAAAGCCTATGCCCTTGATGTTAATGAGGGCCCTTTAGATAATGCTAAAAAAAATATTTTAAAAAATTCATTAGAAGATAAAATAACAACAATCCTTTCGGATGGACTAAAAAATTTTACTTATGATGTTGATGTTATAGTGATTGCAGGAATGGGTGGAGCGCTTATTAAAGATATTATCGCCTCATCCTTATCTAAGGCATTAAAAGCGAAAGCTTTAATTCTATCACCAAATAAAGAAGAAGATATTGTTAGAGAATTTCTTGTAAATAATGGCTTTAAAATTCAATTTGAACATATTTTAAAAGATAACAATCATTTTTATGAAATAATAAAAGCAGTTCCAGGAGAGATGGAATTAAATCAGGTTGATATTTCTTTTGGGCCAATTCTTAGAAAAGAAAAATCAGATTTGTTTATTGAAAAATGGACTTTAAAGAAAAAAATATTTGAAGAAGCTTCACAAAAATGCCAAAATGATAAGAAAAAATCACTAGAACAAAAAATTAAAGAGATAGAGGGTGTTTTATAATATGGAAATTAAAAATATTTTATCATCAAAAAATTATATTGAAATATCTAAAGTTGATGATAAAAAAAGACCAGTTGTCGTAATAATTCCAGGTGGTGGTTATGATCATACTTCAGTACGTGAAGGTAAATATGTAGAAGAAGCCTTTAATAATGAAGGTTTCCATACAGTAACTCTAAGATATAGAGAAACTCTTGATTTATATCCTACACCTGTAGAAGAAGCACTTTATGCGATAGATTTTGCAAGAAATATGGATTGTGCGATTAAAGATAAAATTATTGCGATAGGATTTAGTGCTGGTGCTCATTTATTAGCTCTTTCCTCAATTAAGGCTAAAGAATATAAATATGATGCCTTACCTAATCTTAATATAATTTGTTACCCTGTAACATTATCTAATGATTATTTTACACATAGAGGATCTTTTTATAATTTACTTGGAAAAGATGTAGTTAACCAAGAATTACTAAAAGAAGTAGATATAGTATCAAATGTTGATAATACTTTTCCACCATCTTTTATTTGGCATACCGCAACTGATGAATCAGTTCCTGTATTCAATTCAATAAAACTTGTAGAAAAATTAATTTTAAATAAAGTAAAAGTTGAATATCATATATTCCCAGAAGGTTGTCATGGATTAAGTTTAGCTACAAAAGAAAGTTCACTAGGGGATCCTAGAAAAGAAAATATGTATGTTGCCCGTTGGTTCTCTATGGCATTAGAATTTATAAAACATGTTTTAGGTTAAGGTGTTTATATGGTTGAAACAACAATGGCTTTTTGGCTTATTATATTGATTTTATTTATCGTAGCTTTATTACTATCATCAATTGGATTTAAGAAATATGTTTATTTTATGTCAATTGGTTATGGACTTGCGGTTGCAGGAATTGGTGCCTCATTAATAATTTTTGGGATTTGTAAATTTGATTTTACTAATATAGACAAATGCAGTGGAATAAACTATGTGCTTGCGATACTTTTAATTTTATATGGATTAAGATTATCATTATTTTTAATAAAAAGAGAATTAAAATCTAAATCATATAAAAAAGTATTTAACAATATTATGGATGAAACTAAAGATAAAATGAATGTTAAAGTAAAATTTATGATATGGATATCAGTATCAATATTATATGTATTACAAACATATCCTGTAATTTATAGATTTGTGATTTCAAGAAAATTATCTTCTGCATCACTTGTATCAGCAATAATAGGCATTGTACTTGCGTTTATAGGACTTTTAGTTGAAATGATTGCGGATATACAAAAAACTTATTATAAGAAAAAAGAAAACACATTTGTATCAAAAGGATTATATAAATATGTAAGATGTCCTAATTATCTTGGGGAAATAATATTTTGGACTGGTATTTTTGTAAGTGGTGTTACTATATTTAATACAAATTACATTTCTTGGATATTCTCTATACTTGGATACTTAATTATAGTATATGTTATGCTTAATGGCGCAAAAAGGTTAGAAAAAAGACAATTAAAGAATTATGGAAATGATGAGAGATTTATTGAATACATTAATAAAACACCACTTATTTCAAGATTAATACCTTTAAAATCATTAATAAATATAAAGTGGATAAAATAGATATGATAATTTAATCTATGAAAAAGAAGGAAATTATTAAAACTATTTTTAATGTTTATAGTAATCATAGAATTAATGAAAATACTTTTAGTAATTGTACAAGCAATATAACAAACGATAAAACAAGTAGTTTTATATATAAAATAAATAAATAGTAATATTTTCTTGACAATACAATAAAAAAAATATAAACTCTTCCTGTAAATCAGAGTAGGTTAATTGCGTAAAGTGCTCTATCACGGGATGTTGGATAGAGACGAAACACTTTGGGTGGCGATTGTTAACCGCGTCCGCTGTATATCAAGAAGATTTTATCTTTAAAATTATGGTGGACCTCTATATTTGGAGGTCTTTTTTTATGGAATTTATTAAACGTTATTTTAAATGTATTGTTCAAAGAAAATTATCACTAATAATTTTCTTAGTTATTGGATTTGCGATTGGTCTTATATCAGCATATAAGATTTATAATCCAAATAATGAATATTATACATTTAGTTTTAAAGCAGAAAATATGAGCGAATTATCCCTAGATTCTTTTAACAGTGCTAAACAAACAATAGTAGAAAAAAGAGATAACACTAAGTATGTAATATTAAATAATTATTGGTATGAAGTAGGGGATGCCTTAAGCACTTCTTATGATGATAGTAAATATTTAATAACTATATATTATAATGATGATAAAACTTTAAATGTTTATGGAACTTTAAAACAGGATATTTTTGAATCAGATGGTAAAAAATATATAATAATTGATGATTATTATTTGTATTTATATAATGGTATGGTATCTAAAGATAATGATTATATTGTTTATACTGATGATGGTTTAATTATTAATTATAAAGCAACATCAGATCTTAAATACCAATATAGTTATTCATCATTCGATTATGTAAACACTAAGAAATTAAATAAAACATCATATATTAAAACAAACGATGATGTCAATACTCTATATGTTCAAACAAGATATTTTAATTCGTGGCAACAAGCAAGAAGATATATGGCAACACTAATTAGTATTATATCAGATAATCCTTCGTATATACTTGATGGAGTAAATGAGACTACAAGTCTTTCTAAGGCTATATCTAAAGCAGTAATTCCATCAGTTGGCGCTACTAACATTTATCTATGGGGTGCTGTAGGTATGTCATCAACTTTAGTTTTAGATTTAGTTATCGTTTTAATTTTGGTTATATTAAAAAAAGAAGAAGCAGTTGATACACTAGAATATGATAATGAAAATATATTTAAAACACCATTCCATATAAAATATTGGAGTGGGCAATTTAAATGTTTTAAATCTTTAAAAGATGTAGTGTTCTTATCATTACTTCTTGCGATGATGCAGATAGTGCGCTTAATTCCACTACCTTCAGGATTTGGCACTCTTGGAATATCTTTAAGTGCCTTCTTCTTTGCGATAATAGGTCTTATTTATGGACCATCAGTAGGCTTTATAATTGGCGTAATTTCTGATATCTTTGGCTTCTTTGTATTCCCTGATGGATATCCATTCCATATTGGATATGTATTCCAGGCAGCTCTTTCAGGATTTACTTATGGAATAATGTTTTATAAAACCAAAATCTCATTTTCAAAAGCCCTTTTTGCGCGTCTTATAATTAATATACTATTGAATGCAGTGTTTGGATCAATACTATGGGCTGATGTTACAAATTTAAGCAATGCGGCTTTAAAAACATATTTCCTTACAATTTCACTTCCTAAAAATGTTGTGTATTTAATACCTCAATCATTGTTAATGTATTTAATATTTAAAGGTTTAGCTCCAGCATTTAAAGCATTAAATGTAATTGATAGTAGAATTTGTGATGATATTAATCACCATAATAAAAAAATAGATGATATTATAAGTGATGAAGAAACTACAAACTCAAAAAATATTAATATAGATAATGAATAATTAAAAAATAATTGATTTTAAAAAGATTATATTATATAATCATTTTGCAATACCATAAAGAGTAGGCGAAAGGCAAGCTTGATGACCCTACAGCAACCTCTTCAACATAGAAAAAGGTGCTAATGCTTGATAGATGGATAATAAAAAGAATTATGGCCCATCTCATGGGCTTTTATTTTCGTTGAAGGAGGTAGTCATTTGTTTGCGGATATTGTAGTTGATGTTATTAATAAAGAAGTTAATAAAATGTTTGAATATAAAATTCCAAGTAATTTAGAAGATGTTATATCTGTTGGACATAGAGTATCTGTACCATTTGGTAGTAGAAAAGTCTTAGGATTTGTTATGGATATTCATGAAAATGCTAAAAGTGATATTTCTAAGATTAAAGATATTGATGATATTCTTGATATGAACGCAATCCTAAACAAGGAATTTATTACTCTTTCAGAATATATGGTAAAAAGATATTATTCATTTTATATTACGTGCTTAAAATGTATGATACCAAAAGCTTTATCAGTAAATTATTTAAAAATAATTAAACTTATAAAACCTGATTTAATCGATGATGAATTAAAAAGTTTATTTAAAGATGGTTTTTATAAACTGAAAAACAATGATCCTTTAGTTTCGCATTTTAAAAAACTTCAATCAAAAGGTATTGTTGATATAATTGATGATTTTGTTGATAAGAATAATATTAAACGTGTAGCGATGATTAGACTTATTAGCGTGCCTATAAAGAAATTAAGTGAACAATCTTTAAAATTATATGAATATTTAAAATCAACTAACGAACCTATATCCAAAAAAGATATTATAGCAATGGGCTATAGTATATCTAGTATTTCTACACTTCAAAAAAATAAAATTATTGAAATTTATTTTGAAGAAGTTTATAGAAAACCATATGTTCCTACAATAGAAGAAAAGAAAGTTATTTTAAATGAAGCTCAAGTAAATGTATATAAGGAAATTAAAGAATCCTACAACATGCATAATACTTTCTTACTTCACGGTGTATGCGGAAGTGGAAAAACAGAAGTATATCTTAAACTTATTGAAGATGTAGTTGAAAATGGACGTGAGGCTATTATCTTAGTACCTGAAATTTCATTAACACCACAAATGACAGAAAGATTTAAAAGCCGTTTTTCTGATAAAGTCGCAGTACTACATTCTAGATTATCTGATGGTGAAAAATATGATGAATGGCGTAGAATTTTAAATGGACATGCTAAAATTGTAGTAGGTGCTAGAAGTGCTATATTTGCGCCATTTAAAAATTTAGGCATCATAATTGTTGATGAAGAACAAGAATTATCATATATTCAAGATACTAATCCTAAGTATGACGCAATAGATATTGCCTTATTTAGAGCAAAGTATCACAATATCCCGTTAGTTCTTGGAAGTGCAACTCCTAAAATTAGTGATTATTGTAAGGCTTTAAATGGAACTTTTAAACTTCTTAATATTCCTTATAGAGCAAACCTTAAAAAAGAGCCTATCAGTGAAATTGTAGATATGCGTGAAGAGTTATTGGGCGGTAATAAATCTGTTTTTTCAAGAAAATTAAATGAAGCCTTGAAGAATACATTAGAAAATCATGAACAAGCAATTCTTTTTATTAATAGAAGAGGTTATTCAAATTTTATAATGTGTAGATGTTGCGGACAAACGATTGATTGTCCTAACTGTAATATGCCATACACTTATCATAAATTTAGTGATACATTAAAATGTCATCATTGTGGTAATGAAATCAAAAAGCCAATAGTGTGCCCAACTTGTCATAAAAATTATTTAAAACCTATGGGTGATGGTACAGAAAAAGCTATTGAAGAAATTATTACAAACTATCCTTTGGCAAACGTTAGAAGGGTAGATGCAGATAGTATGAGTGAAAAAAATTCATATACCCAAGTATTTGATGATTTTAGAAATCATAAAATAGATGTGATAGTAGGAACTCAAATTATCGCAAAAGGCCTAGATTTCCCAGCTGTTTCACTAGTTGGCGTGTTAAATGCTGACATAGGACTTAAGATGAGTGAATACAATGCGTCTGAAATATCATATGATTTAATTGAACAAGTTTCGGGAAGAGCAGGAAGAAGTGAAATTGAAGGAAGAGTAATTATTCAAACATACCTTCCAGACCATTATGCTATAAAGCATGCGTCTAATCATGATTACAAAGGATTTTATATGGAAGAAATAAAATACCGTGAACTTATGAAAAATCCACCATTTACCAACTTGTTAGAAATAATAGTTTCATCATCATATTATAAAGTGGCATATGTTGAAGCGAAAAAAATAAAAGATGCGATTTTAGAATCTAATAATTGTCAAGTGTTAGGGCCATTTGAAGATTATATATTTAAACTTAATAATAATTATAGATATAAATTATCTATAAAATTTACGGATGCGGATTTATATGAAACATTAGAAGATATAAATTCTGTTTATCAAACAAAAAAAGATGTAATGATATCAATTAAAAGGAAGTGATTAAATTGAAAATAATATTCATGGGAACACCAGAGTTTGCGTCACTTATTCTAGAAGAATTAAATAAAAAGTATGAAATAGTACTTGTAGTATCTCAACCTGATAAAGAAGTAGGAAGAAAAAGAGTGTTAACTAATCCACCGGTAATTCAAAAAGCTAAAGAATTAGGTTTAAAAACGTTCCAACCTAAAAAAATAAAAGAAGATTATGCAGAGATAGTAAATCAAAATGCGGATATGATAGTTACTGCCGCATATGGTCAAATAGTACCTGAAGTTGTACTAAAGAGCGTATCTAAGGCAATCAACGTACATGCCTCACTTCTTCCAAAATATAGAGGTGGCGCACCTATACAACGTTCGATTATAGCTGGGGACAAAAAGACTGGAGTTTCAATTATAGAAATGGTGAATAAACTTGATGCCGGTGTTATTTATTCACAAAGAAGTATAGATATTTTAGATAGCGATAATAATACAACGATGTTTAAAAAATTATCTCTATTAGGAAAAGACTTATTACTCGATAGTATTGAAGATATCTATAGTGGTAAGAATGAAGGAATTCCTCAAGATGAAGATGCTGTTATATATTCTCCAAATATAAAAAGAGAAGAAGAAAAAATATCATTTAATGATACTTCATTAAATATATTTAATAAAGTACGTGGACTTTCAGAAGAACCAGGAGCTTTCACAACAATAAAAGGTGAAGTAATTAAAGTATATAAGACTGAAATAGTAGAGTATAAAGGTGAAGAAAAACCTGGAGAGATAATATCTTTGAAAAAGGAAATTTTAGTTAAAACAAAAGATAAGGCTATAAGACTTTTAGAGATAAAACCTAATGGTAAGAAAATGATGAACGCAAAAGATTTCTTGAATGGTCAAAAGTTATTAAATGTTAATGATATATTTGATTAAATTTGATATAATGTAGGTAGTTGAGAGGATGATAACATGCCTAAATTTAATTTTTCAAAATTAAAATTTAAAGGTTTATTCAGTAAATTATTTGCGCCAGAATATGATGTAGATATAACTGATGATACTGCGATGTTATATCGAAGAAATGTTGTTGTAAAAAATATTATATTCTTCTCGAATATAGTGTATACATTAATGTTTATGATATTATCATTTGCGGATAAGAGTTCAAGTAATATTGCGATTACAATAATACTTATTCCTGTATCATTTGTTGTAAATAAGACACTAAATAAATTTGTTTATAGTGATGAAAAAGATATGGTAAAACAAACGATAGCCTCGTACATCTGCGTGTTTTATATGTTTGTTATTACTGTTATCTTATATGTAAAAATGAGAATTTTTACAGAAAATTCATTAGGTGAACAACCAATATATAGTGATGCGTCATACGTTCTTATTTATTACTCTTTGGCGGTAATTTCTCTTTATCAATCCCCTAAACTAATAAAAAATATTGCGCCATATGTACTTGCCGGTGTATTAATTCTTCATTTTACAACTACATATGATATAATACATGCGACATACGCAAAAACTTTTTTAGATTTTGTAAAAGGTTTTTTTGTATCAGATGAATTTAAAGATATTCTAGTAAGAACACTGTTGCTTGTTGCATACCTATTAGTATTATATGCCTTGGCATATATAACATCTAATCAACAAAAACAACGTAAAATAGAATTAATTAAAAGACAAACAGTTCAAGATGATTTTACAAAAATAGTTACTGATATGTTTAATGTAACTCTTAATTTCAACCAAATCACTGAAGAAGAACGTCTTCAAGGTCCTTTGTTAGAACAAATGGTTGAAAAATTATCTAATATATTAGGATTAAGTGAAGAAGATACTAATATGAATAAGTATTTTTCAACAATTCATTTAAATGTTTCAATTGATCTTGATACATCTTCTATTGAATCAAATGATGAAAAGTTTAAAAAACTAAGAGAACAAACATCAATTGGTAATGAAATAGCAAGAAGACTTGAATTAAGAAGAAAAGCTGAAGATATCTACCGTTCTAATAATGAAGGATGGAGTAGTGATGAATTTGTTAAAAAAACAAAACAAATTCAAAATAATAGGGATTCTAATATAATATTATTATCTGATTTATATATTATACTTAGATCACCAAGAAATTATAAAAGAACATATTCACATGAGAATTCAATGAAACTCATTAAGGATGTGTACTATATTTATTTTGATAATGATTTGATAGATAGATTCGAAAGATTTGCAGAAGATTTCGAAGAACTATTTAACAATTATAATGACTAGGAGGAAAAAATATGTCATATTATTTTACAAGCGAATCTGTAACAGAAGGACATCCTGATAAGATTTGCGATCAAATTAGTGATGCAATTCTAGATGCATACTTAAAAGAAGATCCTAAGGCTAGAGTTGCATGCGAAACAGTTGCGACTACAGGAATGGTTTTTGTTTTTGGTGAAATTACATCAAACGCAAGAATAAATATTCAAGAAATTGTAAGAAATACAGTGCGTGAGATCGGATATACAAGAGGAAAGTTTGGATTTGATGCGGATAATTTAGCAGTATTAACCGCAATTGATCCTCAATCTCCTGATATTGCGATGGGTGTTGATGAAACAGCAGATCACGAAATGGGAGCAGGAGACCAAGGAATTATGTTTGGTTATGCGACAGATGAAACTGATGAATTCATGCCATTAACATTATCACTTGCACATAAACTTGCTCAAAGACTTGCGTATGTTAGAAAAAATCATATTCTAGATTGTCTACGTCCAGATGGAAAAACTCAAGTAACAGTTGAATATGATGATAATAAGAAAGTAAAAAGAATTGATACTATCTTAGTATCAACACAACATTCTCCAGCTATTCCTTTAGAAGAATTAAGAAAAATGGTTAAAAAATATGTTGTAGATCCAATTATTCCACAAGAATTAGTAGATTCTAATACAAAATTCTTATTTAACCCAACAGGAAAATTTGTGATTGGTGGACCTCAAGGAGATTCAGGACTTACTGGAAGAAAGATTATTGTTGATACATATGGTGGAGCTGCCTGCCATGGTGGTGGAGCATTCTCAGGTAAGGATCCTTCAAAGGTTGATAGAAGTGCTTCATATATGGCACGTTATATTGCCAAAAATATTGTCGCATCAAAAATCGCCAAGAAATGTCAAATTCAATTATCTTATGCAATAGGTGTCGCAAAACCAGTTTCAATTTTAGTTGATACTTTTGGTACATCTAGTGTTTCAAATGAAGTTATTGTAGAAGCTATTGAAAATAACTTTGACTTAACTCCAAAAGGTATTATTAAAACTCTTGACCTATTAAGACCTATTTATAAACAAACTGCCGCATACGGACATTTTGGAAGAAATGATTTAGATCTTCCATGGGAAAAACTTGATAAAATCAATGTATTTAAAAATTTAAAGTAAAAATATAACGATTAATTAGATTAGATTCTAGTTAATCGTTTTTTTATTTAGTAAAAAATAATTAATCTTAATATATAAATATTGAGGTGATTATGTTGAAAAAAAATATTTTACTATTCCTAAGTATTTTGATAGTGATATCCGTGTTTTTAGTGTCTGGGAAAAAGGTAGATGCTAAATCTACAACGGGGGCTGATTATTCTAATTATGAAACGTTCTCTTATATGCAGTTTTCTAAAGGAAAACTATTAAAGAATTATTCGGATGAAGAATTAAGTCCTTATAAGAAAAAAACATCAAAAAGAAAATTTTTAGGTTGGAGAGTTTCATATATTGACTATAGATGTAGATGTAATTTTACATCGAAAACAATACTTTCTATTGTAAACAATGGGACAACAGCTATTGATTATCATTTAGAACAAACAGAAACTACTATGGATAAGGTAAGTGTTACAGTTAAAGGTTCACTTAAAACATCGCTTAGTGGTAATGTAAAAAAAATAAAAGGTGGATTAGATGCGTCCCTTGGTATTGATGTATCGCAAGAATCTAGTGTTACTTGTAAAACCGCAGAAAGTCTTAAAATGACAGTAGATCCTGGAACTAAAGTTTTAATTTATTTGAAAGGTTCTGGTTATCTTACAAATGGGCATGCGTCATATTATGATACATGGATTAGAAGATATCAAGGATATTTTGAATTCTTTGAACTTGTAGATGTATATTTGAAAATTGTAAAGGAAAAAATATGAAAAAAATAATTATTATATTAACAACACTGCTTATTTTAGCTTTCTTTTTGATATTAGGAATAACTATAAATAAAGATAAAACATATATTGAACAT
>CAVCDW010000068.1:0-22316 GCA_963601055.1 Elusimicrobiaceae bacterium | reverse complement strand
TTTAGATTTACATTTTCTAAAGCAGTGCATTCATTATCTTTAGATTGGTTATAAATTTTGTATACATTTTCCAAACTTATCATATTGTCCCCCATATACTCATGCAGTTTTTTTAATTTATATGATAAACATATTTAGTAATTATTTTAATAATATCAATTTAAGACTAAAAACGCAATGATTTAAACCATTGCGTCTTAAGTTTATGCTCTTAGATGAGCATCAAATTCTATTTCTAAACGTTTTAATATTGAATTAATAGTCTTATCAACATCACTAGCTTCTAGTGTCTTAGTCTTGTCATTGAACATCATCTTAACTGCAATGCTCTTCATACCTTCTCCAACACCTTCACCTTCATAAAGGTCAAATACCTTTAAGTCAGTTAAAGTCTTTCTTGCTGTTTGTCTTATTAGGGATAGAATTTGTTCTGCTTCTATTTCTTTCTTACAAACAATCGCAAGATCACGTTCAATTGAAGGGAACTTAGTGATTGCTTCATACTTGAATGGTTCATTTATAAGTTCAAGTATAACATCTTCATTTAATTCAAACACAACAACTCTTGGTAAGTTATGTTCTTTTAAGAAACGAGGATGAAGTTCTGTAATAAATCCTATTGTTTTATCTTTTGCACTTATTGATGCACATCTTCCTGGGTGGAAGTTTTTATTTAAAGATGTTTCTCTCTTATAAACTACATTCTTTAAACCAATACGTGCGAATAAGTTTTCAAGTATTCCTTTTACAAGGAAGAAATCTACAGGAGTCTTTTCCATTTCCCAAAGGCTTGATGAATAAAGTCCTGTTAAAGCACCTGAAATAAGGTTTATTTCGGATGTTGTATCATATCTCTTACCAAGTTCAAAGAATGCAAGGTCAGAGAATTTACGAGCCTTATTGTATGAAATCGCATCACATATTCCGTTTAACAATGATTGTCTCATAACAGCTCTATCTTCTGTCATAGGCATTAATAATTTAATAGGATCTGCTTCATATGTTGTATAATCATTTAAATTATTTTCATTGATTAATGAATATGTAATAGTTTCGTTTAATCCAAATCCAGATAATAAGTATCTAACATTGCGTTCAAATTTTTGTTTGAATGTTAAAACACCTTTATCATTTGTTTTAGGATTTACTGTAGGAATATTATTATATCCATACATACGAGCAACATCTTCGATGATATGTTGATCCCAATCCTCTAAATCCATACGACGTGAAGGGATTGTAATATTATATACATCATTATTTAATTCATATGTATAATTTAATCTATTAAATATATTTTCTAGACCTTCTTTTGAAATATCTGTACCAAGTACAGAATTTACTTTATTTAAAGTAACTTCTACATGCATCTCTTTATATGGTTTAACATCATTTGATGCGATTTCTTTTGAAATTTCAGCATCGCATAAAGTCTCTAATAAATATAATGCAAAGTCTAGGGCTTTTTCTACTCTATTGTAATCAATCTTACGTTCAAAACGTGTTGATGATTCACTCTTTAATTGTAATCTTTGAGATGTTTTTCTAATCTTTAATGGGTTGAAGTATGCGGCTTCTATCGCAACGTTTACTGTACTATTTGTAACCTCAGTTGATTCTCCACCCATAACACCCGCAACACATATAGGTGTGTTGTTTGATGTGATGATAATATCATCACTATTTAATATTCTTTCTTTTTCATCAAGAGTAACTAAAGTTTCATTATCTAATGCATTTCTAACTAAAATATTATTATTTAATTTATCAGCATCAAAAGAATGAAGTGGTTGTCCTAATTCCATTAAAACATAGTTTGTAATATCTACTACGTTATTAATAGGTCTAATACCTGATGCGATTAATCTTGCACGCATCCATTCAGGTGATTGTTTAATTTTAACATTTTTAGCATATCCAATTAAATATTTAGGACAATCAGTTGTTTCAACTGACACGCTAATAGGGTTTTTAATGTCCTTATATGTTGGTTTATAATTCTTTAAATTAATTTTCTTATCAAGTGCTGCACAAACATCATACGCAACACCTTCAATAGATAATAAATCTGATCTATTTGAAGTAAGTTCTAAATCATAAACATAATCATTTAAATGTAGATAATCAAGAGGGTTTGAACCAACTTTAGCATCCTCAGGTAATAAATAAATACCATCTTTAAACTCTTCAGGAACATATTTATCTTCAAATCCTAATTCTTGAAGTGAACAGCACATTCCATTAGATTCCATACCTCTAATTTTTGAAGCTTTAATTTTAAAATCCCCAGGTAAAATGGCACCAACACGAGCAACTATAACCTTTTTACCTTTTGCCATATTAGGAGCTCCACATACTATTTGTGTAACACCATCACTTAATTCAATTTGACATTTATGTAAGTGAGTACCTTCTACATCCTCACATTCTAAAACATATCCAACCTCTAGGTTATTAGCAGTTGTAAGAGGATATTCTTCTTCTATTTCTACAATATGAGTAGAAATAGCTTTTGATAAATTTTCTGTACTAACATCGCTTAAATCCACATAATCTTTAAGCCAATTTAAAGATACCTTCATAATTACTTAACCTCCTTGAATTCACGTAAGAATCTAACATCATTGATATAAAAGTTTCTTATATCATCAATACCATTTTTTAGAATTGCGACACGTTCAATACCAATTCCAAATGCGAATCCTTGAATCTTCTTAGGATCATATCCTGACATTTCTAGTACTTGATTGTTAACCATTCCAGCTCCTAGAACTTCAATCCATCCTGTACCTTTACACATAGAACATCCACTACCACCGCACTTAGAGCATGAAACATCAACCTCTACTGATGGTTCAGTGAATGGGAAGAATGAAGGACGAAGTCTTATTTCATTCTTTTCACCAAACATTTTTCTAGCAACTTCTAGAAGAGCACCTTTTAGATTTGCGAATGTAATATCTTCTCCAAGAACAAGTCCTTCACATTGCATAAATTGATGTGAATGTGTTGCGTCATCAGCATCTCTTCTATATACCTTACCAGGACAAATAATCTTGATAGGCTTTCCTTTTTTCTCAAGCATTGTTCTTGCTTGAACTGGGGAAGTTTGTGAACGTAATAATAATTCAGGGTTAATGTAGAATGTATCTTGCATATCACGTGCTGGGTGTCCCTTAGGTAAGTTTAATTTCTCGAAACAGAATTCATCAGTTTCAATTTCAGGTCCTTCAGCTACTTCATATCCCATGCCTATAAATAAATCTTCTAGTTCCATTATTATTTCATTTAGTGGATGAATAGATCCTGTATTAAATTCATATCCTGGAAGAGTTACATCAATAGTTTCTTCACTAAGTTTCTTATTAATTTCTTCTTCTGTAAGCATATCTAATTTCTCTAGATATGCATTTTCCATTTCAGTTTTAGCTTCGTTTGTTAGTTGTCCTAATTCTTTCTTTTCATCAACGCTTAAATTTTTCATTTGACTCATTATTGAAGCTAATGGACCTTTTTTACCTAAAAAGTTAGCTTTTTGGGCATTAAGTTCAATTTTGTCTTTAACATCTTTAAATGCTTTCTTGGCATCTTCAACAATCTTTTTTAAATCATCTTTAACCATAAAATCCTCCTATAAATAATAAAAAAATCGTCCAAATAAAGGACGATTAATAACCGTGGTACCACCTTAGTTCGAGTATAACTCGCACTCATTATCCTGTAACGTAGGAATACGGATGTTTTTAATATCACTCCAAAGTGAATTCAATTATATCCATTCTAGAAGCTTTCACCATACGCTTCATTCTCTAAAGAACTTTCATAATTTACTACTCTTTATCATTGCATTACGAATTTAATTATAACATTTTGAATAAAATATTCAAGTGTTTTAATGTTTGTTTAAAATTAAGTTCACATATAATTTGAACATCAATATATAAACAAAAGCGGGAAAAACCCGCTAATGTTTTATATTGTATTAAATTGTTTTATTCCCACCAAGTTAAATTTAACTGACTGAAGATGTAAGGTTTCTTTACTTAAATAAACCACTCATATTATTCGCCATCTATTCATATTTTCAATTAACAATGTTATAATTGCTTTGGTGATATTATGAACAAATTCATGATTAATAAAATCAATATGTACCAACAAAACAAAAATCCATATGGGCCTAAAAAATGTAGATTTCTTCCTACTTGCAGTGAATACGCAAAGATTTGTTATGAAAGATTTAATTTCTTTAAAGCCTCTTTTTTAGTATCAAAAAGGCTTTTAAAATGTAATCCATTTCATAAAATGTCTTTAGACTTACCACCACAGAAGAGAATATATAAACATAAATATCCAACATTAGAAGAAAGTATTGAGTGTGAAACACTTAATAAATTACTTAAGTAATTAAATTCTTTCTTTTTCTTTTTCTACAGATTCATCTAAATCTACTTCTTTTACTTCAGCTAATTCCTTTTTATTAACCTCATCTACAACTATATTAGTCTTTTTATCTTCCTCTTCTTTTATAGTTGAAATGTTTATAGCACCAGTAAAAGTTTTATCGAAGAATTGATATTCACATACAGTATTTTCAAATCTTCTTTCTGCTCTTGAATCTTTCATTTTTTTATTGAATTCTCTTGATGTTACACCAAAGTTTTCCATTACATAATTTTTAATTTCACGAAGTGTTCTAGTTTCAAAATTATGTTGATCTTTATGGAAGAATCTATAAAAGAATCTATGAGAATTATGCATCTTACTTATATACATATAATGTGCTCTAATTGATTGAAGTGCTGTATTTTTTCTTAAATTTTCATCTTCAATACGCTCACATTTGTCTAAAATATTTGTAATATTTTCTCTAGTATTATTAAATTCTTCTCTTATTCTTTCTTCACTATAGCCACGCATTTCTTTACTTCTAGTATTGTAATATTTATTCTTTGCGTCATAATCAGAACCAATTTTTGAAGCTTTTAATTCTAACGCCTTACAAACTTCAAGAGCTAATTCATCTCTTGAATTTCCTCCATATGAAGGAAGTGACATACTAGTAAGTTCTCTAATTGATGTTGTGAATACATGATCAAAATCATCAATAGCATTCGATACATCAGATGCATCTTTTAAGAAAGGAATACCATTTTGTTTCCTTTTATTTTGTTTTGTTAAAAAGTCTGATATATGTCTTTTGTATTTAGCTTTGAAATCTTCATTAAAAGAATTTAATTTATTTTCTTTTACGATGAATTTTTCAACTTTTTTCTTTTCTTTAGTTCCAACATCATATCTAGTGGAATTCATTGAAAAGAAAGATTTATATTCCTCTATAACTTTATACATATTGAAATTGTACTTTTCTGTAAATAAACGCATCATCTTACTATTTTCAGTTTCATCAGGTGATATTTCAGGCTTAATTTTAGCATTTTCTGCACGATTTACTCTATCACTATGCGCAACATATTTCTTAGTACCTTCAATAGTTGTCATATCATATAAATTATTTCTACTAATTTTATGAATACTCTTTAATTCTTTATCAGCTTTTTCTCTTTTAGCCTTTTGATTGTTCTTTTTAGCTTGTCTTCTTTTACCAGCAAATTCACTTGCAATCTTTTCATTATCGTCTTGCATAAAAAAGCCTCCTATTAGATTTCTTTATTAAGAATAGTTCTATCATCTTCACATATAACTTTATGTGCTTTATACAATGCACCTAAAGCTCTTTTAAATGCTTTACGTGATATTTTTAAAGTATTTAATACTTCATCAGAAGAAGATTTAGCACTAAGGCTCATAACTCCATCATGTGATCTTAAATAATTTAAAATTATTTCTTCATCTGTATCAATCATGAATTCTTTGTTTTGAATAAGACTTCCGTTATATTCATCTTTTTTAACCATTATGATTTTAGGAGTTACTGCTTCCCCTAATCTATATACTCTTCTTAAATGTGTTTTATGAACAAATATATATGATAAATCTGTACTTACAATACCAACACCTTCAACGCCTGGTCTTATAACATATCCTGATACAAAATCATCTTTTTCATATGTTTTTTTATGTTCTAAATCCATTATTTCAAACCTATTTAGAGGTTTTGCGACAAATGAATTCTTTTTAAGTTTTAATCTAAGTAAAATAGTATCATCAATATCAGGCCACATCATTTTATCAAAATGTAGGTAATCTAGTGGTATTAATACATCTTTTGCCGTATTATTATCAACAAAAACACCTAAGTTTGAAACTACTTCTACAACCTTACAAAAACCTGCAGTAGTTAATGTTGCGTTTGGCATATTAGTAGTTGCGCTAGGTCTTCCCTTTGAATCAAAATAAACAAATACTTTAATGGTATCATCTACCGCATATTCTTTATCTGCTTCTTTAAAGTGAAGTAATACTTCACTATCAGAATCTTTAAGCATATAACCTAAATCAGATTTTCTTACAACTTTTAGTTCGTTAATTTCACCAATTTTAAACATTAATTTCTGTCACCATCCTTGTAATTTCTATCAGTTTCTTTTAAATAATCTTCTTTTGAAGGATTATTTTTTTTAGGCTTTGGATTCTCATATTTTTTAATTAAATCCTTTTCCTTTTGTGTTAATTCTTTCATATTAATCACCAAGTTTTTCTTCTTTAATTCCCATTGAACGCATAGTAGATTTAATAGATTCTAGATTATGATCTGTTTCATAAGTTTCTTTAAGCCCTGATAAAACATCAAATTGAAAGAATAGCCCTTCATTTGTTGATAGGGTATATCTTTTTAAATTCTTTTTCTTAGATTCTATTGTATATGCTTTTACTTTATCAAGTGATAATCTAAAATCTTCATTAGGCATATAGTCGTGGAAGAAATTAGAGATTCTATGAAAATATAGTTTGTTATCATTTAATATAGTCATAACATACATTTGATTCTTTTTAGGACTAAATATTTTACCATCGTTAGGAATTACTGTTATAACACATGGCTTATCACCATGTAGATATCTATTTACTCTAAGTTCTAGAGTAATTTTTTTATAATTCTTCATATTTGAATTCCTCTACTCTTCTAATTACTTCATCAAGACCTATAACCTTAATTACATCATCCATTGATATTCCTTCAGTTTTTCCTGTCGCAACTATACGTAGGAAATGGTAGAATTCAGGGAACATTCCAATGTATTGTTCAGGATTTTTAGTATATTTTTTCTTGTCTGTATATCCTAATTCCTTCGCAAGTTCTTTCATTGTCTTTTCTGAACCATTCTTTATCTCATTAAAGTAATTTAAGTATGCGTCTTTTAATAACATAACATGCTCTTTAGAAACATTCTCTAAGAATACTTCTTTTGAAATTTCAGTGCTTTCAAAAATATCATTGTATAAGAATCCAAATTCTTTTAAAAATGAACTATAGTTCGCAAGGTCTTTACGATGTTCATTTGAATCTTTACCTTGTGTTTCAAATATTTTTGTAACAAATGCTAAATCTTTAGTTAGGCGTTCATATAAATCTTTATCGAATTCTATAGCCCATGCAAGTAAGTTTTTAACATTTGTATCTACTTCTTCATTATAAATAATTTCTTTTGATATATTATCAAGTTTTGCTAAATCAAAAAGTGGTCCATCAACACCCATGTTTTCATATGTGAATTTGAAATCTTCAAGAGGTGCTCCTGGGTTTGCTAAATACCACTCTTCAAAGTTTGAATTGATAAGAGTGTATAAATAAGCATATAGTGCTTTAACAGGGTATCCTTGTTCAATATAGAACATAGCGTTAGCTTCAGGGTCTTTACGCTTAGATAACTTTCTTCTAGATTCCCCATCCATTTTCATAACTGGTGCTACATGTGCATATTCTGGTTGTTTAAAGTCTAGATATTTAAATAATTGAATATGAATTGGAAGAGATGAAATCCATTCATCACCTCTTATTACAACACTAGTTCCCATTAGATAATCATCTACTGCATGAGCAAAATGATATGTTGGGATACCATCAGCTTTTAGTAATACGAAATCATTGATGTTATTATCCATTTCAATATCACCTTTAATAAGGTCATGAATCATAACTCTTTTTGCCTCTTCTTGTGGAACTTTAAAACGAAGAACGAATTCTTCACCATTTAAAATTCTTTTTAAAGCTTCATCTTCATCATAATTTCTGTATTTAGCATATTTTCCATAATATCCTGGAGTTACTTTATCCTTTGTTTGTTCATTTCTTATTTCTTCAAGTTCTTCTTCTGATGCAAAACATGGATAAGCAAGTCCTTTTTCAAGTAGGTATGCCGCAAAAGTGTGATAAATATCTGCTCTTTGTGATTGAATATATGGTCCATATAATCCTTTTTCGCTATCTTTTGTAATAACTCCTTCATCAGGATTTAGGCCTAATCTTTTAAATACTTCACAAATGATGTCAATTGCGCCATCTTGTTCTCTTTTCTTATCAGTGTCTTCAATACGTAACATGAAAACACCACCATTTTGATGAGCGATACGCTCATTAATCATCGCAGTATAAACACCACCTATGTGTAAAAATCCTGTAGGTGATGGAGCAAGTCTTGTGACAACAGTACCTTCACTTCTTCTAGGATATTTTTTTAATATATCTTCTCTAGTATATTTTAAATCTTTAAAAATTGCGTTTACGAGTTTATTCATTTTTATTCTCCTTTTTTTGTAGTAGATCCGAATCCACCATCACGGATTCCATCTGCTTCATCATCATATGTTATAAAGAATTCTTTAAATATTCCTTGAGCAAATCCATCGCCTTCTAAAATATTTACGCTCTTTCCTTCGTTTGAATCATTAGTAATCTTTATAAATATATGCCCTTCATTCTTTGAATTATAATAATCGCTATCAATAATTCCTACTGTATTATTTAGTTGAAGTCTATATTTAAATCCAAGTCCTGAACGTGGGTATATTTCAAGTACGTACCCATCTTCTATAAATGCTCTAATACCTGTAGGTATTTTAGCAGTTTCTCCTGGATTTAAGATGATTTCTGTTGGGGCATAAAAATCATACCCTGCACTACCTTTTGTTGCTCTTTTTGGAAGTTTTATCTTATCATATATATTTTTAATTACATCATCACTTAATGGATATGTATCCTTAAAATCTTTTAAAAATTGTTCAAATGATACTTTTTCAAATCTTGCGACGCTTTTCATTTTTTAATTCACCTCAAATAAATTTCGTTTATAATCATAATACTATATTTTCTTAAATTTATCAATTATGGAAGGCTTTATTTTGTATGCCTCATTTGATATAATCAAATTGAGGTACTATTATGAATGATTATAGAGATTTTGGTTACTATTACGATGATATTATGCAAGAACTAGATTATATGGACTGGGTAGATTATACTTCAAAGTTTGTATCCCCTGACAAAAAGATTTTAGATCTTGCGTGTGGTTCACTAACATTTGCGATTTTAATGAAAAGTGAAGGTTATGATATATCAGGCCTTGATTTATCTGATACTATGCTTGAGGTTGGAAAAGCTAAAGCAAAAATGAATCACTTATTAATTCCTTTGTATCATATGGATATGACAAATTTTAATATTGATGAAAAATTTGATGTAATTACTTGTTATTTTGATTCTTTCAATCACTTACCAACCAAAGAAATGGTTTTAGATTCATTAAAATGTTGTTATAACCATTTAAATGAAGGTGGATTACTTCTTCTTGATATATTTTCAGAAAGAGCTTATTTAGGCTCAGAAAAAGACGAAACCATTCATTCTCTTTCATGTGATTACAGATGGAAAATAGACATTGATTCACATAAGAATATATTACATCATCATTTTGAAATAGAATCAGATGATGATAATATTGTAGAAGATTATTATGAATATTATTATCCTATAGAATTATTTACTACATCATGTTTATTTGATGTAGAAAACATCTCAGGTGATTTTAAAGAATATTGTGATAAAAATGCGTTAAGAATCCTTCTTGCATTAAAGAAAAAATAAAATCCTTATGGAGGTACTACAATCTAGTTAGTATCCCCATAAGGTTTTTTATTCATCCTTTTTAATTTTTTTAACATTTTCAATAAACTTATCTTGTTTCTTTCTTAATGCAAGTAGTCTTAATTTAGTAATAATTCCTTCATCATTTTTATCTTTCATTGAAGGGAAAGCTTTAATAAGTCTTTTTGTAGATCTCTTCATATCTAATTTCTTTTTAGATTCACTTGTCGCATCAACTAATTTGATTGTAGCACCTGCAAGCTTTGATCCAACGATATCACTACCCTTTTTGTAGTATTCTTTTGCACGTGTGACGTACTTCGCAAACTTTGTAGCTTGAATTGTTGATATTATTACATCACAGATGAAATCAATAATCCAAAGTAGTAATAACCATATTCCTACCTTATGGGGAATATGTGATATAGGCCAACGCACAAGAGGGTGAATTAAATCATATACTAAAAGACAACAAATACCCCAAATAACGGTAAATTCTAGGCAAATATAACCTTTAAAATTAAATCTTCTCTTAGAATAATCCCACCATTTTTTATGATACAAAAGTTCAAGTACTATTCCTGTTACAAGCTCTATAGACGTTGTTATAAGCGCTGATAGTAAAAACACTAAGAATGGATGATTTTTTACCGGATCTAAAAGCACTAACACAGCACAAGCTCCTGCGCCATATAGTGGACAGTATGTTCCAATTAAAAATCCTCTATTTACAAATTTATGTGTTTTAAATGCCGCATAACATACTTCCATACACCAACCTAAAAAAGCGTATATTAAAAAATACCATAAAAGTTCGTATAAAGAAAAGCTATATATTATATCTTTATATAAAAAATTCATAAAATCACATCCATTACTTTTATTGTACACTCTTTTTAAATAAAAAAAAGGGAATTTTAAATTCCCTCTATCTTATCTTTATTCCATTCTTTGTAAAGAACTTTATAAAGTGGGTTATATAAATATGTTATTGTAAATATTGTTGATAATATTAAAAGTATTTCAAAAGGTATATCTGCTATAAAATATGCTTTAACATCTATATCTAACCATATCGCATTTGCGATTAAAAATACCATACAATATATCCATGAACATATTGACGCAAATATTACTTTTATAAATATTTTTTCTTCACGCACTAAATACATCACAACAACTAATATCACATACCCAATAAACATAGGTATCATTACAATGGGTGTAAATGAGCCCATTACTATATTATCTAGTATTACATGTATTAACACTACTATAAGTGAGTATTTAATACCAAATACTGCGGCATATAGTGATATTAACAAAAATGTTAGTTGAATATTTGGCAAGAAAGTTAATACTTCTTCTTGCACAAATAGTATTACTGCCATAAGCGATAATATACACATTTTCCTAATTGTTAATTTATTATCTTTATTCTTATTAAATATTAATCCATATATAATTGATAGTATTAATACAACTATTAATATAACATATGTTACAATTTTAAATATTTTATAATTATTAACATTCTTACTTATATTTATAACAGAATCACTAAATATTGATGTTTGACGGGTGTTATCACGCTCACATATACCAAGGATCATATTATCTTTTATTTCTATACCATCAATTCCATAGTTTGAATCTTGGCATGTATAATTAGAAAAATCAATGTTATCACTATATTCTACGCCATCTTTGATGTAGGCTAATTCTAGCCATAGCCACGATGTGAAAGAATCTGTTTTTATATCATCAATTCCTAGTAGAAAATGACCATATTTAGTATTTTCATATGTAAGTGTATAATTCTCATTTAGGATATCAAATAAGCTATCATCCTTATTGTATTCATATCTTTCGCTTGATGTGATATTGCCATCAATGTTTTTAACAATAATATTTAAATGACCATCACCATCGCTTTTGGTTGATGAACTAAAGTTGAATACAATAGTTAGTACCATTAGCAATACAAGGAGGATAGCAAAGCTTATCCTCCCTATTTTTTTAAGCAAAGATATAAGCCTTTAGATTCTTATCTCTTGATACCTTATATGCAGCTAATGAAGCATATATTTGGTTTGTTGAGAAATTAGTTCCTTCATCTGTTGTTTTGTATTTCACAAGACATAATGTTTCATCAAAGAACTCATCGAATAAAACTTCGATTATGTCTTTAGAATCTACTTCATATTCTTCTGCTCTTGCTGATACGTTTAAAGACGCAAAAGCAATCAATTGTAACGCAAGAGATGTTGAACCATATGTTGTATTTCTATAATTGAATTTTGATAGAATAGTATTATCTGCATATTTATCAAAAAGTGATAACGCACCTACTTGCCACGCAAGCGCATCAGGTCCCCAAGTAGTGCTTGATTCTTTAGCAGTTTCAACTAAAGTTTCAAGATTAGTTGATGTTACGCCTAGTGTTTTTGCGAATGGAATTACGAATGGTGTAACATAATCACTATATGATGTGGAAATATCATTAATATATGTTTGATACCATGTTTTAAAATTTGTAAGATCTACACCAAGTGCATTTGCGGCCCAATAATACTTTCCGATATTAGCACCAGTAAGTGTTGTGACATCAAGAGATGTTAATCCATTTTTTACTGTATCATTTGTAAGTGTGAATGCATTTTTATCGTAACCATTTGAAATCATTAAGTTAGAAATCATATAATTCCAATAATTTGAATCATTATATGCTGTTGCTGAAGATATCATATCTTTCATATATGTTTTAGCATAATGATATAATGTTTTATCAACTAAAATATCATAACTATCAAATGTTCCATATCCTGATTCAATGGTATTCCAACATTCTACCTTGAATTCAAATATATCACCAGCATTAATTTCTAATGAATCTACACCAACACTACTTAATTCACCATTTTCATAGATAGCTACATAATAATTACTATCAACAATAGAATTATTAATACTTGTAATATAGTGTCCATATGAAGACTGTGTACTTATAACTTCGAAATTAGCATCTAATGCATCATAAACTGTTGAATAATCAGATAGTTTAAATGTTTTTTCTCCTAAATTTTCAGAATCAATATCATATACTTTTATTTCAAATGATATTTGTTTCTTTAATTCTGTAACTTCTTTTTCTAAGTCTGCCTTCTCTTTTTCTAAATCTGACTTTTCTTTTTCCAAGTCTGATTTTTGTTTTTCAAGATCTGCTTTTTCTTTTTCAAGATTAGCTTTATCTTTTTCTAATTCTTCAATTTTATCTTCTAATTCATCACTATCATCACTCGAACATCCCGCAAGTGTAGTACAGCTAAAAATGATTAAAAGAGTTAAAATTATTAATTTAATTTTTTTCATTTTCTTAATCCTTTCCTATATATTCATCACATAAAAATAGGTCTCCTGACTTAAATTCACGTATCTAGAGCCTTCCCAGTTTCCTAGTGACATATACTAGACAATCCTTATTACAGTTGCGGGTACAGTTAATGATTCCAACATTATTCCCTTACATTCTTATATGACCATTTAAGTATAACATAGTAATAAAAAAAGGTTAAGAAATCCTTAACCTTTTTATTATACTTAAAAACTATATTAATTATGCACCTAAAACTATTTCAATAGCACCTATGTATCCTTTTGCTGTTGAAGTAATTGTAATAGTTCCACCCTCAGTTATTTTATATAGATAAGCTGTTGCATATGTAGCACCTTCAGATAAAGTTGAAGTTATGACTTCAGTCTCACCAACTTTTACTGTTGAGTTTACCTGACCTTCATAATAATAAATCTTTAATGTACAAGCTTTTGTAGTTGTAAATGTAATAGTAGCACCGTTATTAAAAGTTAACCAGTTATTATTACTATTTGATTTAGCTCCGCTATATGTAATGTTATCATATGTACATTCAGCTGTTGAAGTAACATTTGTTCCGCTAGTTTCATTATGATTTAATGAAACTTTTGTTCCTGTAGATGCAGAATATGTTCCACCCTTATATGTTATAAATGTAGATTCTTTAATAGATGTGTCAACTGTACCTACATTAACATTGTATGTTGTACTTATAGTTTCACCATATTTTACAGTTACTATCTTTTCTCCATCAGTTGTCATATCAGGAGATACAACATCATATTCACCACTTCCAAGTATCTTATATGTACCATCAGAGTAGTATGCTTTTACAACTAGTCCTTCTGATGTAAATGTATCGTTTAAATTAAATGTTGTTTTAGCAGTTGTAGAATCAGCTGAAATTTTAGTTACAGTTGCGGCTGCAGGAGCTTCTTCATTTGGATTTACAATAATAGAATATAAGTATACTTGACCTGTTGCAGTTAATGTTACTTTTTGTGCAGTAGCAAAGAAATATGTTACAGTATCTTCATTAGCGTATACTGCAGTAGTATCTACACTTCCTTCTACTTTATAATTATGATATCCTGAATAATTTGAAACAGTAATTGCAGTATTAGCTTCTACATCTAATTTGATTGTAGTTCCAGCATTCCACTGTGTATCACCTTCAGTTCTAGCACTAAATTTACCTGTTGTTGCATCTATTGTAAGACCACCTAATGTACCAGTCTTATTAGTTTTACTTGAGTCTAAATCTGCATTATAAGTATAAGATGTTCCTGTTGCAGATGTTGACCTATTAAAATAGTAATATGTCTTATCATCTTGAGCTATTGTAGTAGTTTCTGGATTCCAAGCATCTGTGTATGTTACACCACCATTAGATGTTCCAAATATAGTCGCAAAGTTAGTATAATTTGCGGCTTCTTCAGCTGTTAATGTAGTATCTACATTTGATAAATTATCAGTTAATGTAATAACATTACCCAAAGAATCCTTATTATTGTAGAATTTAATATTTAGTGTTGCGATATTTACATCATTTAATAAACCAGTAGCTATTGTCTTATTCTCATCTATTGCAAGTTTAGAATCAAATGTTGAATTTAAATATACAACATTTGAAGTAGAAGCCCATGGACGAGCAATTGCATAAGTTCCAACGAAATCACTAGATGTAGTGAAATTACATTTGTTGAAGATAGCTCCATAAGTTGGTGCATCTGAATTACTCTTATTTTGTCCTTTAAATGCTGTAATATATGCATTAACTTTATCATCAGTTCCTGAATTTTTACCTTTACGTGTTTCAATAGTACATCCATCAAAATATGCAGTACCATTTGTTCCGAAAATATAATCTACTGTACCACAAATGAATGTATCCTTAATATATGCACGTCCTGTAAATAATTCAATTGTATCTTGCCATCCTAAGATTCTAGAATTTTCAATAATTAACTTATCTCCTTGAACAAGTAGGGCAAGTCCTCTTTCTCCAGAACCAGCATATGCAGTTCCATCGTATGCACTAATAGAGTTATACTTATTAGAAATTGTAATTCCTTTTATTTCAACACCTACTGCACTTTCACGTACTGCAAGAGTTTGAGTAGAATCAGTTGTATGAGTGTATCCTGACTCATCTAACAATCCATAAACAGAATCCCATTCAATGATTGTATCCGATGCATTACCTGAAGTTGAAATTAATGAAGTATATGGTAATGTTATTTCTAACTTTTCATTATATGTTCCAGGAGCAACATAGATATTCTTTCTATTTCCTGAAATACCATCTTGAAGTCCTAGGTAATCTAGAGCTTGTTGGATTGTTTTAAAAGTATTTGCTAAAACTGCATTACTAGAATCATCTACATAAGTTAATGCAGTTGTAGCACCAATTTTTCCACTATATTCTGGGTTAACATAAACGTTATATACAGTTTGAGTATTTATTGTAGCACTAGAGATTGTTGTATCAACTACTGCAATAGTAAAGCTTTCAGTCTTTGTAACTTCGTTATCACCGCTACCTACTTTAACAGTTACAGTTACATCTTTTGTTCCGGCTGTTGTAAAATCAACTGCAGAAATTGTTACAAAACTTGAATTTGTAGCTAACGCAAATTCATATTCCTTATCTCCACATTTTCCAATAGCGCTAATTGATAGGGCATCTAAATCTAATGCTGTATCAGTTGTACTATATACTTGTTGTACAGTCTTATTGAAATATTGACCGTTTCCAGCAGTTGTATTAGCAGATAATTTTTCAATCGCATTAAATCCTAATTCTAAAGAATCAAGGCTATAGACATTTACATCATATTCTGCATCAAAGCCATTATATGAAACTTTTACTTTATATGTTCCTGCAGTTGTAAAATCAACTTTTGAACTATCAATAGTTAAATCTTTTACTTCTAATCCTTCAGAAGTTCCATTTTTATAATTAAGAGATACTGAAAGAGCTGATGTATTTAGTGTTGATCCTACAAGATAATCTGCTATTCCATCATTTTCAATTGCAATACTTACTGGAGTAGATACTTCAGCTGTTAACTTATATTCTGCATAATATAGGTCAACTGTTCCTGAATTTAATGTTCTAAGTACTTTATATTCACCCTTTTTAGTAATTGGAATATATACTTGAACTACTGGTGAACCATCAGTTTTTCCTGGTATTGCATAATCTGTTTTATTTCCGTCAGGGTCTACAACACTAACAGAAGGATTAGTAGTATTTGATGAACCATTTTGTACATATACAGTTAAATATCCTTCACCTGGAGAATTGAAAATTAATCCTTTTGTATTAGTTATTTGTATTGAGTGTGTAAATGAAAGCTTACTTGCGCCTGAAAGAGCATTTTCTGTATCTAGAGTGTATCCACTATATGTTGACTTAGTCCAGTTCTTAGCTCTAGCTCTCATATTAACTCCACTTTCAATAGTGAATAAACCGCTCTTTACATCTTGCGCAAGTGTACCTTCGTAGCTACTAAAATCACCAATATCACAACTTCCTGAAACCTCTTTAGTAGTAGCTGAAGGAGTAACTGGAATCGCAGTTTCAGTCCATTTTGCGTATAATGTTATATTTGCGTTAACAACTATTGTAAAATCAAATTTTATAGTTAACGCCTCGTCTGTATACCATCCTTCAAATGCATAAGTAGTGGTTGATGTAGCTTCTTTTGTAGGGACAGTTGGTTCTACTGCTTTAGCACCTTTATCTATTTCTTGGCTAGAAACACTACTTCCTCCATTTGTATTAAATGTAACTGTCACCTTCTCAGTTGTAGGAGTAGGTGTTGGCGTTGGAGTAGGAGTAGCATCCTTTGTCCATTTAGCAATCAATGTAAGATTTGATGTTACTTCTTTAGAGAAGTCATATTTAGTTCCATCTGATAAATACCATCCATCAAATGTATATCCCTCATAAGTTAAATTTTTACTTGAGACTTTTTCACCTTTCTTAACTTTAACAGCCTCAACTTCATCTAACTTAATTGAATCAGATGTATCTGGATCATTAACATTAAATGTTACTGTGTAAGTAGTTGTTTTACTTCCACAAGAAACTAATGTTACTGTAGTTGCAAGTGCTAATGATGTACTTGCTAAAAGTTTTATTTTTTTATTTTTATTCATGATTATTACCCTTTCTTTTTTTAAAATTTCATAAATATAACATGATTTTAATACATAAGAACGATTTTTGCAAGCGTTTTCTATAAAACGCTTTCATTTTCTTATATAAAAAAAGACCAAATTTAAAATTTGGCCTCAAATAATTATTTTTTAGAAATTGTATGACAGTCTGCGCGATAAACACGACCTGATCCAGAAGTTCTATATATCTTATAAGAACCTGCTGAAACGCTAAACACATATTGTGCAACATTATCACCTGATGCAGTTACTACTTCAGTATATGTAGAATCTTCTGTATTTAAAATTCCAATTCCTTGACTAACTTCAGCATATACAATAATATACGAAACATCAGTGCAAGTAACATCTAATGAACCAAATGATGTATATCCGGAACCAGATGGTTTCTTCTTACCACCTAAAAGATAACATCTAGTAAAATCTAATGTAGTTTCATTTTCAAGAGTCTCAAATTGATTTGTTTTTACACCAGAAAGTCCAGTACATAGAGTTGTTCCCTCAACAAGAGTTGCATCAACTTCAACATCTTTAGTCCAAGTTTTAGTGCTACTTCTATCTTCTATCTCATTCTTATCTCCATCAGCTGAAACTTCAAATACACCTGATGTGAATGAAGTTAATTCAGAATTACTTGCAACACTATAATCAGCAAAATCAATAGTACTACTATTTAAATTATATCCATCCTTAACTTCAATATCTTTTTTATAATTAGCTTTTAAAGTAATATCGCTTGTGATTACATCATCAAAATTAAATACTGTTCCATCCTCTTTTAACCATGATCTAAAAGTATATTTGAACATTGAATTATTTCCATTATCTTCAGTTTCCTTTGTAGGGGATGTAGGAGCAGTTGCTTTTGTACCTTTTTCTATTTCTTGACTAGGAACACTACTTCCTCCATTAGAATCAAATGTTACAGTAACTACTTGTTGCCACTTTGCATATAATGTAGTATCTGCATTAATAGCATCTCCATTATATTTAGTTGTAAGTTCCCTATTCGTATACCATCCAACAAATTTATATCCTGAATATGTCGGATTATATGAGGCATAATCAAATGTTTCTCCTTTTTTTACTGTAATATCATTATACATATCAGGGGCAATTGCATCTGATGTATCAGGATCATTTGAAATAAATTTTACACTATATTTTATTGTTTTTTCTTTGTTTCCACATGATGCAAGGCCAACTAAAGCTAATGCAAATGTAGAAATTAAAGTTAATCTTTTATATATCTTTTTCTTCATATAAAATTTCTCCTTTATGCTATAAAATATTTTACTATATCATTAAATTATTTACAAGTTTCTAAGCAAAAAGAAAAGCACATTGCAATCCAATGTGCCATTCATATTTTAAGCCATAACAGTTACTTTAAGATTATCTATTGTTACACTTCTATCAATTGCAGTTGCGTTACCAAAATAGATAGATGAAATATTAGTTACTCCCTCAACTGATTTATCAGTGACTAAAGTGTATGTGTTAGCCCCATCAGAAACTTTAATACTATAAGTTAATCCAACATTTGAAAGAGTAACATCAATAGTATATGTATATTTAGTTCCTGCAACTTTAGTTTGGTCAATATGAGTTGGTTGTGCAGATTTATCTGTTCTTATTCCAAAATTAGCTGCTTCATCTGATTGATTATCAACAATCCATGTATCTTTATTTTCACTATTTGTATAATAAAGTGCAAATGAACCCCAACTTGTTGTATTTTTGCTTTCAGTTAAGTCAAATGAAATTTGAGCATTAATATTAGTATCCTTATACTCAAGATTTTTTAAAGCATATCTTAAAGCATATTTTGAAGTACTTATACTTGCATTACTAGTAGATATTTTTAATGAACCGTCAGTATTTACAACATTAACATTTAATAAAGTTATTTGGTCATATGATTCTGCATTTTTAATATCAAATTTTTCATCAAGAGTATATCCTGCACTAGCATTTGTAGAAGTCCACTTAGCATATAATGTTAAACCAGTTGTAGTAGAAGTTAATGTGTTAGCTACTTGTGTACATGCCTTATCGATATACCATCCACCAAATGTATAACCATCTACTGCTGCTGGAGCTACAAGATCATCATTTGTAAGCACCGCATTAGTTGTTGTTTTATCCGCAATTTCATCAGCCAAAATATTATTAACATCATATGAAATAGTATATGATACAACATTCTTTTGAATAATAATATTTGCACTAGTTGTCTCTAAATCTGGTGTTTGTACATTATCAAGTGGTTCTAAACTAATTTGAGTTTGATATTGACCAGCCTTGTTAGGTTTAGTTGTAGACCAAGTATTATTATCACCTGTATTATATTTATATGTAATAGTTTTTAATCCTAATTTTGTTAACATTTCTTCAGATAAAACAGGAGACAATGTAATTATTTCACCATTTAATGTTACAGTTGCGTAGTTTGTAACATCTTCTCCTGTCCATTCAACTTTCTTTTCAGTGAATGAGAAATTGTCATTGGTTATTACGGCAGGATCAACAATATGTAATTCACACACTAAATCTGGAATTCTCTTATATCTATTTTCATTGACTTTAAAAGACATTACAACGAAATATGATCCTTTTTCTTTTATAGAATCTGTCTCTAATGGTGTTCCTATATTATCTTTTAAATGGATAGCATCATCATCCCAATATTGATTGTTACTTGGTGTACTAATGTCTGAAATACTTACTTTACTACTCTTTTTATAATATTTATAACTAATACCAGTTACTCCATCAATATCTGCAAATGTTATAGGTTGACCCACAGCATTTGTACCTTGTAATTTATATCCTGCTTCTGCATCAACTTCAGTAGTTAATACTTCCCTTACTTTACCATTCCAAATAGGTTGCATTGATAATTTTAAATAGTCTACATCAGTGATGTCTGCGATTTCATCTATACCACCAGTTTTTTGATCGTATCCACATCCCACAAGTGAAACTGAGGCAGCCGCAGCAATCGTTAATAAAACACATAATCTTTTAGCCTTCATAACAAAAATCTCCTTTTATAAATACTTCTTTCTTCAATACAATATCGATATTATTATAATTTTATTGCAAATTTATTTCAAGTTTTAATAATTACAATATTTGATTTGCTTACATTATAATATATTTTGTTAAGAAATTAAATAGTTATATATTTAAAATTGTTTGTAGTTTTAACTATAAACATTCTATTTATCTCTATTTCTTATCTTTTTTACATTATAATTCATTAAATGTCTTCCTAAATGTCTATAGAAAAAAGTTTTAATTTTAGACATTTCTTGATGATGTTCTTTTAATAATTCATCTTGACTATTATATATTCCAAAGTCATTATTTATACCATAACTTTGTATATAAGTATTGTTTCTGTTGAAATCAATAACAAGATTTTTGAAATCCTTTACCGCAACACCATACCCAATAAATTCTTCTTTAGAATCACTAAACATTTTCTTCAAACTATCTAAATAAGTTTTATCTAGTATAAACCCTTCTAATTCATACCATTTATCTTCAAAATAGACTTCAACAAAACTATGGAAAATATTGTTAGGCGCATTTTTATAAACAATACCTGTCATTGCACCTTTTTGAAGTTTTTTATCAATAGTAAATCCATGAATTCTACAAGGAATATGGCATACTCTTAAAAGTGCCATTAAAAGAGTTCCTTTTGTATTACATTGACAATATCCAACAGTTAAAACTTTAGAAGCTTTTATATTATCGCATGTGTTATATCCAAATAAGATTTCATCACGCACAAAATTATAAATAGATTTTAAGCGCTCAAATTCGTTTAATTCCATCCACTTTCTATCGTCTATTAAATATTTGATTCTTTTATTTGAATAATCTAACATTCCAGTTTCTTTTAAATAATCTATCATTAGCACTCCATTCAATTAACTTTTTGAGATTCTTTAATTTAAATAATAAATCTATAATGGCTATTAAAAATATGAAATGATCCTTAGTATGATTTTTTATTTCTACAAACGCATCGCTTAAAATAATAAGCATTTATCATTGATAAAGCTATCGATTTAGTAAATCTACTAGGACTTGTTATGCACATAAATCTATTTTTGGTTTCAATTAACGATTTAGTTTCTCATATTAAAAAAGATTTATCAATATAAATTTTTGAATTTAAATAAAATTAAAAATTTGAATTATCTTGATTTAAATATAGACCCATAATATCACTATTTGCTTACATTAGTTCCTTAATTATAACATATATTAAAAGTTATTTCTACTTTTGGTATTTAGCAAAAAAAAGATTGACATTATCTGTCAATCAATTAATTTAAAATTGGAGCAGGTGAAGGGAATCGAACCCTCGTAGTCAGCTTGGAAGGCTGAGGTTCTACCATTAAACTACACCTGCATAAAACTGGTCGGAAAGACAGGATTTGAACCTGCGACCTCCTGGTCCCAAACCAGGCGCTCTACCAAGCTAAGCTACTTTCCGATATTAAGATTATATCATAAAGACTTAATAAGTCAACATTAATTAAAGAATGGCGCCCGCTAAAGGACTTGAACCTTCGACACCCTGATTAACAGTCAGGTGCTCTAACCAACTGAGCTAAGCAGGCACTTAAATAAAAAGAAAGATAAGCCTGGCAACGTCCTACTCTTGCACATTGTACTACCATCAGCGCT
>CAVCDW010000067.1:0-22367 GCA_963601055.1 Elusimicrobiaceae bacterium | reverse complement strand
ATTAAAAAGGTATAGATTTTATATACCTAAAATTTTGACTTTTAGTGATATATATATATCAAGGTAGTTGGACCGAATTTGGTCTATTTAAAGTGAAAAATACAAAAGAAAAAGGCATAACAATAGTTATACCTTAATTACTTAATTTACCTTTTAAAGGATTTATTTTAGGATCAATTTCTAATTCTCTTCTTGGGTTTCTAGAATCTCTTACATCCCACGAAGGATCGTTCCAAAAAGATACACTTATATCAGAATAGTATTCCGGAAAATTCTTCTCTTTATGTTTTAAATATATTTCATCTGTTGATGACACCTTTCTTCTTTCGCCATCAGTCTTCCATAAAATGTCATAATTGATTTTAGGCACAATACGCTCAATATATGGTCTAAAGAATCCTTTATCACTATTAACTTCTCCCTCTTTAGGGAAAAGTGTTACTGTATATTTGTGGAATGCTTCTATAGAATATAATTCTTTTACATATCCCCAAATATTTTTGTATTCACTAACTCTTTTCTTCATTGGTCCTACATTATGGAAATATGTAAGTTCCCAACGTACTAGCGTTACATAAAGTCTTACATCTGAATCTAGAATAAAATCACCAAATAAGAATCTATTATTTTCAAGTCTTTCTTCAAGTTTATCTAGCGCATAATAGAAATCATCATAGGCTTCTTTGTAAGCCTCAGGTGATTGGCAGAATGCCATTCTATAATGAGCATTATTGATATATGGGAATAGCCAATCATTAAATTCATCTATTTCTTTTCTATATGCCTTAGGATATAGATCAATATCTGTTTTTTGATATGGATAGAAATATGTTTCAATATAATTAGTCATTCTATGATAATCATTATTTACAGCTATTTTCTTATCTATGTCTACAAGGGTTGGTGTTGTAGCTCTTCCCTTATAATCAGGTTTAGCATTTTTATATAATGTAGAAAGGAAATGAACGCCTGTTACTGGGTCTTTAAAATCTTTTTCATAAGGGAATCCATGTCCATATTTTGAAGCTGGAAATAAAGCAATATCAGATATTACATCTTCTAATCCTAAAATATCACGAACTATTACAGGTCTATTACTCCAATGACATCCATACTTCCAATAAATTCTATATTTATTAGGGGCTGCATGTAGTTCATCATCCTTAACACCAAATTTTTGTGTAAAAGTATTTGCTTGACGCACGAATGCTCCTCTAGAATCTATTTCATCAAGTGTTTCTTGTGGTCTTGCGCTTACACCTTCTTCGCGTGCAAAACTATCCGCAAGTTCATCAGTTAATTCTTTTTTCTCTTCTAATTTTCTTCTATGTGCAAAAATATCGCATACATCTGCCATGTGTATACCTCCTTATTCCTACTATTTCAGTAGGATAACTATATAATATACCATGGACTTGTATTTTGCAAGAACTTTTTTTAGAAAAAAATAAAAGCCTATAAAATATAATTTATAGACTTTAATTCCAAATATTAATCAATTATTTATCTTCTATCATAAATCATGTCTACTATATTACGTTTTCTATTTTTGAAAATTGAAAACAATATAGTAAAAGATACTATGATAACAAATATTAAGATAGAATAAATTATTGTGTATCCTGAATAATAAACCGCATTTATAATTGAATAGCCTTCTTTAATAGAAAAATCATTTATAAATTTATTTATTAGCGGGATCGCAAGATTTGAAATTATAATTGATATGAATGCTGATAATATAATATCTAGGCACATATAAATTAATAACTTATTCTTTTTTATGCCAAACGATGCTAAAACTCCTACCTCTTTATTCTTTTTTGTTTGAGATAGAGAATAATAGTTACATAAAATACAAATAGAAATTATTAACAAGAATGCTCCAACACCAGATGTAATTAATGAAACATTATTAACATCTTTATATATATCATGTACTACCTCTGTATATTGTGTACAATCAATTATATTTTTATCACTAAGCATCTTATAGTCTTTTTTTTCTAATTTATTTTTTATAGCAAAACCATATCTATATTCTTGAGTTAAATAATTATCCGCTAATTCATTATATAATGAATCTTTTATAAAAACGCCATAATCAAAATATATTCCAACTATTGTAAATGTAATCGGATCATGCGTTTGCTTATAGTCAGAAATTAATGTTTCAGTAGTGTTAAAAAATTGATAATATGTTGGTTTGGCAAATGTGTATGTTCCAAATTCAGTTCCTATTACATCCATAAGTTTCTCATCATCATACCCAACTAATTCTCTAGCCTCTCTAAGACCAATTAAAATTTCATTTTCATTTTCAATTGTACGACCCATAGTTACAGTATATTCATCATTGCTTTCTAAAATTAATGATGTCATTTTTTCACCATCATAACAAACAAATCTACCACTAGTATATACTCTAGGCTCACTCGGATTTGAACTATTTTCATTCACTAAAATCGGCATATGATCTCTATAAAGACTAGAAGAATCATATATACCACTTATATGATTTTCATTTTTAAAAATATTAACTTTATGACCAATTAATTGTTCGTATGATGTAAACGATGTTTCAGTTAAAATATCATCTGCATAGGTACTTGGAATCACGACTTCATTATCATCAATAGTACTATCTCCACAAATCATTTTGTATGGAGATTCGTCTAAGCGAAAAATATAATCACCAATTTTTAAATCACGATTAAAATGAGCCTTACATTCAATATAAATTGTTTTTATGTAATCATAGCCAAGTGAATCACAATCATAATCAATCATAGAATCAAGCTTGTTTTTATCATGATTATAAATTAATTCAAATTCCTTATATTCTAATTTATTGTTATAATGGATTTTGACATTTTCTTCTTTTAAGCATAACACATTTAATGAAAAAAGCATTAATACAAATGAAAATATCAATGAAATAGTTAAGAATATATATTTAATAAAATTCTTTTTTATTCCTCTATTTGATAAAATCAAAATTGATTTAAAATCAAATTTAGGTTTTTGATAATTATAGCTTGAAACATCACTATGTGAATTTATATTACAATCTACAATTTTTCCATTAGAAAGCGAATACCATTCAAAGGATGCTTCTTTAAAAATATCAACATCGTGTGTTGCGACAATCACTAGTCTATTAGTTGAAATCTTTTTTAATATGTTAACTACAATCATTGCGTTCTCATAATCTAAATTTGCAGTAGGCTCATCACAAAGTAAAACAGGACTATCAGCTAAAAGTGCCCTTATTATAGCAATTCTTTGTTTTTCACCAGCCGATAGTTGATTAACTTTTTTATTTTCATAACCAGATAATTCAAAAGTTTTTAATAATTCTTCTATTTGTTCAAAATCTTTTTTATACATTTTTGCAATAAGCATTAAATTAGATTTTACATCCAAGTCATCTAATAATTCTGTATCTTGAAACACAATAGGGGCTGTATCATAGTTAATGTTTGACTTTAGTTCTCCTGCGGTTGGTGTTTCATGTTTCGCAATAATATTTAAAAGTGTTGTTTTACCAGAGCCACTTCTACCAAATATTGAAATAAGACCAGTATTTGGAAACTCCATATTTATATCATCTAACGCTTTAAATTCTGTTTTATTTACACTATAAATTTTTGAAATTTTATTTAAATTAATCATATTAACAGCACACTTCTAATTCTATTGGGTTGGCTTCTAAAGTATAATTGTCGCCAAGTTTTTTATCTTTAAAAAAGCTTGCATTCATAGTAACTTTAACTGAAGCATTGGAATCTTTTGATTTTAAAACGAGCATTGCACATTGATGAAAGTAGCCTGCACAAGGAGTACTTCTATCATCTGAATACCCTGAATATTGATATTTAATATCAACTGATCTCTTTTGAGATGAATCAGCATAAATGATGCTAGATTCACATTTAACCCTATTCAATTGTTTTTGTGTATAAATACTTAAATCATTTGTTATATGTTGTGTATTTATATAATTTTCGTTAAGAATTATATCTCGATTTATCTCGTTTCCATACGAATTTTTAGAGATATCGAGAATCGAATGATTACCACTTGGAATTGTAGAGAACAATAAATCATCTTTATTTAAAGTTATAGTATATGAAACCATCTTTGTAGAAAACCATGTAGACTTATTTTGTTTACCTTTGGCATAAACCGTTCCATCAATTAACAATACATACAAGTAACTGTTATTAATGGTTGGAGTTTTTATCAAATTCAACCACAGTTTGTTTTTCCCATATAAATACTTATCAGTTTCAGTATTTTGAAAATCGCCACTAGAAACACCATCAAGATTTACATCAGCAAAATCCTCTACCCTAAATAGATTATGATATTTATTATTGTCTAAATCAATTTTATCTAAATATTCAACTTTAGCATACAAATTAGGTGAAATCAAAACGACAATTATCAGCATAAAAATCATATAAAATAATTTATTTTTCATAACTAAACTCCTCCACAAAATCTATTATAATTATAACAAATTTAAAACTTTCCTTCAACAATTTAAACCATTTTGTTTAAAAAGTCCGATTTGGTTAATCATTATTTTTTATTAATAAATTTTAAGAAGTCATCTTGTGGCATTGGCTTTGCATAATAATATCCTTGAATAATATCACATTTAGCCTCTTTTAAGAAATTAACCATCCACTCTTCTTCTATACCTTCCGCTACAACACTCTTACCAAGGTCATGCGCAAGGCTTATAATAGATTTTACAACCTTTTGGCTATTTAGGCCAAATCCATCTTTAGAATAGAAGAAACTTCTGTCGATTTTTATTATATCGAATTCATAATTTGTAAGTAATGATAATGATGAATATCCTGTTCCAAAATCATCAATAGAACATGTACATCCCATTTTATGAATTTCATCTATTACATCAACAAGTAAACTTTCGTTTTCAACTAAAGCTGATTCTGTAATTTCAAATTCGATAATGTTAGATGGAATATTATATTCTTGCATAATCTTTTCATAATGTTTTAAGAAATCTTTATTTACAAAATGTTTTCTTGAAACATTAACACTTGCGTTAACTACAACTAAATTATTATCAATAGCTTGTCTTATTTCTTCACATACTTTCTTAAATACATAAAGATCTAATTCAATAATAAATCCATTATTCTCAAATAGAGGAATAAACTTACCAGGTGATATTACAACACCATCATCTTCTACCCAACGCACAAGCGCTTCACAAGAACACCAGTTATCATTTACTAAATGTTTTTTAGCTTGATAATAAACTTTAAAGTTTTCATTTTTTAAAGCAAGATCAGCTTTTTGTTCAAGTGAATTTTGTGTGATCTCATCAAGATACATTGTTGAATCAAAATAAGCAATTGTTTTAGACACATAATCTTCTCTTAATGAAAGAAGAGCAATACGTGCCATGTTTCCTGCGAATCCAACATCATCTATTTTACTATTTGGCGCAAAAACACCATATAGATTAATAATATTTACACCAAATTCTTTAGCTGCTAAAGCTTTTATAGCGGCATTCATTTTCTTAATTCGCCCTTCTATATCCTGATTATGCATTAAGATAATGAATCTATCGGCATAAACACGCGCAATAAGTTCATCTTTTGCAAGCCTATTCAAGTAGATATCATGGATTCTTTTTAATAATAAATCTCCTTTTTGTTTACCTATTTGGTTATTGATATATTTAAACTTTCTACTATCCGCAACTACAACTGCATAATCCGCACGATCTTTTGAAAGGGTAGAGGCATCTATTAAAAATCTATCATAATTAAGTCCTGATGTTACATCATCAATAGCCTTACTTCTTTTTACTTTAATTCTACTTGATGTAAAATAGAATAAGAATCCAGTTAACACAAGGATTATTAATATTCCAAATATTAAGAATCCAATTAAAATACTATTAAATTCATTAGTGATAGTTTTATTTATCTCACTCACCGGAACAACTATTACTATATGCCAATCTATTTCGTCCTTTGTATTAATTGATCTATTATCGCTATAGTTTCTAAAATATGGTGTATAGTGTAGATAATATGAAACATTATTAAATGACATATTTATAGTATCAGATTCTCCAGCCATGTAGGATTCTTTTATACGAGCACTTTCAAATGCGCTTAACTCATGTTCTAAGATTGTAAATATATTGTTGTATTCAAAAATATCATCTTTTGAAGACATTAATATACTTCCATCATTTTTAGTAATCGCAATTATTGATGTTCCACCAAACGCAGTCGCATGCAAGTTTGACCTAAATTCATCAATTGTAATAATACCTACAACACCTGCTATCACATTACCATCGCTTGGTATCGCAAAAACTAGTCTTTCACCAATATCGCTAAATAATACCGCATCAACGAATGATTTTTTATCATTTATTAAATCTTTGGTTTGATCAATACCACTAAGATCAGATGTTCTATCATTAAATTTAACAGTACCATCATATTTTAAAATACCTATTTCATCAAACATAGAGTTAACATTAAAATTTGCGATAAGATCATCATATTGTGTATCAGATATCACAAGTGCTTGATTTATTGTATATAAAGACGAAAAATAGGACTCAACATTTTTACCCACGTTTAATTCTAATTGTTCAGATACTATATTCATGGTATTGCTAGTCTCAACAAATTTAGATTTATAAATTGATTTCTTTAAATAAAAAATCCACGCAAATACTAAGCTCACAAAAATTATAAGTATAAATACTACTAATAATAATTGTTTGATTTTTAATTTTTTGATTTCAGAATCAAACATTTTAAATTCTACAGTATCAACAACTATCTTATTTTTATTGTTTAAAGAAGCTATTATTTCTTCATTTAAATATGCGCATCTTTTCCCGCTATTTTTAGCTCTATATAGCGCTTTATCTGCATTCTCAACTAAATAATCAAAAGTAGTAATATCAGGATTATATACTGAAAATCCAAGACATGCAGTAACAATATCTTTCTTATTAGTTCCTGGTTTATAATTAATCGCTAGCACATTCTGTGAAATCTCGCGCAACATAGCGATTGTTGGATTTTTAACAAATATTATAAATTCATCTCCACCATATCTACCAAAAATGGTATTTTCAGGCAATATTTCTTCTATATTTTTCGCAAATTTTTTTAAAACCTTATCTCCTTCAAGATGACCAAATTTATCATTAACATTTTTAAAATTATTTAAATCAATAATTGCGAGTGCGCAATCTTTTAATTCACTTTCTTTTAAATACTTAGTTATTTCTTGACTTAAATATTTTCTATTGTATACACTAGTTAAATAATCAATATCATCTACAACATCATGGTTTTCAATTAAATAACAGTTAACTATGTTCTCATCAAACTTATTCATAACTAAAACATATTTAACTGAATTGTTAGATATTATTATTTGATGTTGTGCTTTAATACTATTTAACAAGCTATCTGCATTTATGTTGTTGTTAATAGCATTTTTATTTTTTAATGCTTCTTCGAAAAAAGAATCATACGTATAGCCAATATACTTTTTTTGACTACACTGAACAATCGTATTACTTTTTAAATTGATTGAAAAATAAATATATAAATCATTGTTCATATATTAGATGTCCCTTCTAAAACTTTTTCAACTCTCCATCTTTTATTATAAAGGTTTCTTAATTCAATTTCAACTTTTAATGTATTACATAAAAGCATAAAAAAACAGGGATGTGGATATTTCCCTGTTTTTTATTATCCATTTTAAATGAATTTTGGTATATATCAAACAAATATTATCTCTTAGAGAATTGTGGAGCACGACGAGCTTTCTTAAGACCGTATTTTTTACGTTCTTTAGAACGTGAATCACGTGATACAAGACCAGCTGGTTTTAATGTAGCACGATATTCAGGATTAACCTCTAGTAATGCACGAGCGATTCCTAAACGGATAGCTCCAGCTTGTCCTGTTAATCCTCCACCAAATACGTTAACATAAACATCAAAGTTATTTGTGTTTTCAGTTAACTCAAGTGGTTGAAGTGCATCAAGACGAGCTAAACCATTAGTGATGTACTCTTCAAATGGTCTACCATTAACTACGATTTTTCCTTCTCCTGCTTGTAAAACAACTCTAGCGACAGAAGTCTTACGACGTCCTGTTCCGAAATATTGAACTTTTGTATTCTTCTTTGCCATTTCCTGTTCCTCCTATTAAGCTTCTACCTTATATTCAACTGGTTTTTGAGCAGCATGTGGATGTTCAGCACCAGCATAAACATAAAGTTGTTTTCTCATTGTATCACCAAGTTTAGTGTGAGGAAGCATTCCGTAAACTGCGTTCTCAACCATTCTTGTAGGGAACTTAGTCATTAATTCAGTTGCAGTAAGAGTAGTTAATCCTCCATTGTAAGCTGAGTGATGACGATATAATTTATCTTGCCACTTGTTTCCTGTTAATTTAATTTTGTCAGCGTTGATAACGATAACATAATCTCCGCAGTTAACATGTGGAGTATAAGTAGGTTTTCCCTTTCCTCTTAATAGAGAAGCAACTACAGTTGCAAGTCTTCCTAGAGTTTTGTCTGTAGCGTCTACTACATACCAATTCTTTTGTACAGTTTGATTGTTTGCCATATAAGTATTCATAAAATAATTTCCTCCTTAAATTTTATAATATTAAGGGCTTTTTGTGGATAAAAAATGTACCGAATAAATTATATTATAATAATTTTGTCGTGTCAACATAAATTTTTAATATTTGTTAGGATAAATACTAGGATTCATAAACTGAAATGTAATAAATATGATAAGAGCTTACATAATTAAAATGTTAGTGATTAAGTATATTCAATATATTTACAAATATTAATTTTTAGATTAATCAAACGTTATAAAAAACAAGAAGGATTATTCATCCTTCTTATCATTTATTTCTTTAAGAATTTCTTCTTTCATTTCTTTTAATACTTCATCTTTTAGTTCATCATTCTTTTTCTTAATATCTTTAAGATTCTTCTTTTGTTTCATTAAATATATATTAACTGATTCTGTAAGAATAATTACTACAAAGAATATTGTAAGTATTAAATATATGATGTTCTTCTTTATTGCGATCTTACCAATATTTAAGAAATTGAACGTCTTCTTATATTTTCCAATAACCATATCTCTTGTTACTATTTCACTATCAACCGCTTGATTATTATCGCCTTTCATAACAAAACCTTCATCAGTTATTTCTACTATTCTATGTACTATATAAAGTCCTTCTGTACTACCACTTTTAGATTTATAGACTATAATATCTCCTACCTCTAAATTTTCATAAGAAGTTTTTTGAAATATTATTGAATCTCCGGCTTTTATAGTAGGTTCCATACTTGCGCTTGGTACATAAGAATATGAATAGCCAAAATAAGCAACAGGCTTTTCTTTACGTACAGCTATCACATTACATATAAGCATATAACATACTAAAGATGTAATAATAGCGGTTATAATCCCCGCTATTATTTTAGTTATTTTTTTTATTTTATTCTTCATCATCTTGGGCTTTGGCAGCTAGTGCTTTAGCACGAATAGCTTCTCTTCTTCTACGTAGTAATTCACGTGAATCTACACTAGATTCATTATTACTTTCAGGGATATTTCTATTCGATGATGCACGCGCTCTCATGGCTTCTCTTCTTTCACGAAGTAATTCACGTGGATCTTTTTTAGGCTCTTCAGGGGCTTGTGCAGGCTCTTTGGCCTTACTACCTTCCAGAGCCATCCTACGTCTCATATATTCTTGACGTCTTCTAATGATTTCACGGTTATGATCTGCAATACTAAACTCTACTTTATTATCTTCTGGAGTACTATCTTCCTCTTCTTCTGATACTTTTGTAGGAGCACTTTCTATAAGATTTTCTTTCTCTTTTAGTTTTTGTGCAAATTTAGTTTTATTATCAACCTTTTGTTTATCTAGATCATCTTCAACTACTACGCTATTTCCTTTATCAGCTAAAGCCTTTTGTCTTATAGCTTCTCTTCTTCTACGTAGTAATTCTTTTGGTGATAATGTTTCTTCTTCTGACTCTTCACCATCTTTTGAATCATCTGAATCAAAGTCTTTAAGAAGTTTATCTAATTCTTGATCAATTTCTTGAACTTCTTGGTTCATATCTGTATCATCAAGAACATCATCTTCGGCATCTTCTAGAGCCTTTTCAGCTTCTTCCTTAGCTTTTTGAGCTAAAGCCTTAGCCTTAATTATCTCACGACGACGTCTTAGGATTTCTTTGGCATCTAGTTGCGCCTTCTCAGCTTCTAGAGCTTTCTCTTGTTCTTCTAGTTTTAAAGCTTCTTCTTGGGCTTTTCTTTGGGCTTCATCTCGTTCACGTTCTTTAGCCTCACGAGCTTTTCTACGTTCTTCTTTAAGTTTTTGTTGTTCCTCAAGAATACGTGCACGTCTTTCTTGAAGTTTAGCTTTAGCTTCACGTGCTTGTTCTTTCTCTTTTTGACGAGCTTCATCACGTTCTGCTTTAAGTTTTTCACGTTCAAGACGTGCTTTCTCTTCTAATTCCTCACGAACACGACGAGCCTCTTCACGTTCCTCAGCACGCTTCTTAGCACGTTCTGCTTTTTCTTCCGCAAGCTTTTTAAGACGAAGTTCACGAGCTTCTTGTTGTCTGATTTTTTCTTCAGTTAACTGTATTTCCTTTAAGGTATCTTCATATTCCTTTTTAGTTTGGTTATAATCTGATTCCTTAAGTCTTGTAATAGTATCTAATACATCAGCTTTCTTTTTAGCACGTTCAAGTTTAACTGGAAGAGGAACCTCTTCGAATTCATTTTCTTGTGGTATTTCAAAAAGTGGTGGATATATAGAGTTTAGAACTTCTTGCATTTCCCTAAACACTAGTTCTAGACTATATTTCTTTTCCATTCCCGCATTAACTTTATCTTCTAGGGATTGTTGGTAAAACTCTTGAGTTTTGTTTAAGAAATATTCACTCATCTCAAACTTCTCAAGTTTTTGAGAGTCTGGTTTGAATTTATATTCATTATCCATTTTGCTTAACTCACGAGCATTACGAAGAGTATGTGATTTAAATAAATCAGATTCATCTAAATCTTTATTACCATTAAAGTATAGGATAGTTCCGACAGATTGTGCGAATATTTTATCGACAATACGTGCTTCATCTTCACTATATTTATTCTTCTTCTCACGAACATTAACATCAAATGCTAATTGGTTATATCTATCTAAGAAAATCCATGTATTATAACATATTTTAAATTCAGGGTTCTTAGTGATAATGTTTGTTTTAAGAATTGGAGGTGTAACCTCTTTATAATTCTTTAATGCTTGCATAAGCTGTGATGAACGTAGTGTTTTATACTTCTCGTGGATATCTTTTGTTTTCTCATATGTATCACGAGCTTGTTTTACTTCACTATCTTGTTCAGATTCCATTTTAACTGATAATTCAACTTTTACTTTTGTTTTATCTTCTAGTTTAAAATCATTAGTCACAACAGTTGATTTAGTTTCATAAGAATCTAGGTTCTTCTTCATTATTTGAAGACGTAATGATAAGAATTTACATATACGGTTTATTAAAGTTTTAATAAATCTATTTTCATAAATTCCTAGTTCATCTTCAGAAAACTCAGTAAGTAATTTAGATGGTATTACATTACCATCATCATCAATTGATTTAATATATTGAGTGTGAGATGCTAAATGGCGAACAGTTTCGCTATTTACCTTCTTAACTTTCTCCATAGGAACTACTTGTTCCTCATAACGTATAGCCTTTTTAGGATCCTTTAAAATCTTAGAAATACTTTTAAAACAATCTGTAAGAACAGGAATGAAGGATTTCTCAAAAATCTTAGTTTCTCTAATAGTTTTTGAGTATACAGTCTTCTTTCCACCTTCTACTTGTCTTAAAATGGATTCTCCCATACTAGATTTAGTTAAAGAATCATTTAAGGTATCTTCTATTATGTGAAAGAATTCATTTATCGATTCAGCTTGTAAAGTATCTTCATCAATAATCATTTCACCATTAGAAGTGTTTATTTCATCTTCCATAAAAAACACCTCTTTCTATAATTAACTTATTTTCTTAAGATCATTAATGTAATCAATAGATACAGCAAATGCTTTCTTACCAAATAGTTTATCTAGTAAGGCAATTAATTGATCTAATTCATTACGAAGGAATGATAAGTTAAGGGATTCAAACTTACGAAGAATCTTATTACATAACATGTAATCTAGAGCTTCAATTTCAGTAAATCCGCACGCAATATATACTGGGCAGAATAATTTAATTTGTTTCATGATACGGTTTCCAAACGCAATCTTGAATTTAGCTTGAATGAATTCATCAAGTTTCATAAATGATTCCATAATTCTTGTTGAAACACTAATATCACGTTGAGCTGATTTAAATAATTCATCTAGATATTCAAATGACATTTCAACATTTTCAGTATATGGCGCATCAACAAGTTCAGCCTTATTGTTGATAACAATAGGTAGGGCACGGTCATATACCTTATCTGTAATTGTAAATGTTGAATCGTCTTTATTGGCAGTTCCTACAAACCAAATGTTTTGGTTAATTAATAATTTACCATTAATAAATAACTTAGGATCTGATGGATCAGTTCCTGATACAATATCAATTACCCATTGATTTGGATCTGGCATTTCCATTACTGATAAGAATTCCGCAAAGTAATATTCAACACGGGCTAAGTTCATTTCGTCTAGTACGATAAAGTTAGGTTTATCACTATATCCTGCTTGATATACACATTTTAAGAAATCTGTTTCATTAAATCTATGTGTAAATTCATTTAGGTATCCTAAAAGTTCAGCTCTATCTCTCCATGATGGTTGAACACCAATGATAGATGCAGGTTTATTAAAGAATTTACCCATCGCATAAGGAAGGGAAGTTTTACCTGTTCCTGAAATACCTTCAAGGATTAATAGTTTAGATGTTGCCATACCTGCTATAAAACGCGCAATAACAGGTTTTGCGTAAAATAAGTGTAGTTGAGATGCCGCATATCCTATAAATCTATCACAAAGTCCTGATAAGTCTAACATATCTTCACTACGCATAATTGTGTATTCAGGGTTAGCACGATAGTAATTATCAACTTGAATAAGTTTAATAAATCTTCCTGAATAATCTTCATCTTCATCATTATCTTCTTTTATTAATTGAGGATTAAATAAATCATCAGGATCAACTTCTGCCTCACCACCTGATATTTGGGATACACGAAGTGCTAGAATCTTATTCTTTTCATCAACAAGATCTACAACTTTCTTGTTTAATAATTGAATTTGATCAACAAGTTCATCTTTTTCAATTTCTCTATGTTTAAACTTATGATATCTCTTGCATAAAATAACAAGTAAAGTGATTAAAAGTACAATAAACGCAAGATTGATAAATAAAACAATGATATACGCAAACCAGTCTAATCCATTCCAATCCTTGTTGTGAATAGACGCATCCGCAAAGTCTTCAAAGTATCCTTTAATATCTTTTCCAAACCATTTCGCAAACGCATGACCAATGTTTTTAAAAAATGTTCCAAAATTCTTAAAGAAAGTCTTTAAAAAATTATAATAATAATTAGCAAATTCAGACATATCTAATCTCTCCTCTCAAGAAATATAATTTATTCTTTGTCTTTATTTTGTTCTTGTTCCTTCTTAAGTTCCTCAAGAAGTTCTTTTTTCATTCTTTCTCTTTCTTCTTCTAGTGATTTCTTCATTTCTTCTTTTGAGATTTCACTTTCTTTTTGTATATTAGCAGTCTTTATTTCCATAATGTTCTTTATAACCATAAACATTTCGAATAGTAAGAAAGCCGCAGTACAAATAATAACTATTACAAAACCTTTTTTAGGATTTGATAACCAGTTCATGAAGTTACCAGCACCATCCCAATGAGACGAATACACAGCTTTAATATCATTAATTGTAACAATTTGAATAGGACCACTTGAAAATTGGTATTTATATTGGGCTATAATTTTTTCTTCATCAGTAAGTATATTATAATCTTCACCAGTACCTTTATAAATATCTCCTTGTAAAACATAGAATGATACCTTACCAGCATCAGTGTAGACTATATCCACAACCCTATGGGTATTTAAAAATCCTTTACTATTTTTGTTAGGGTTAGATGATACTGTATCATAGAAAGTTACAATAGTACCTACCTTTATTTCTTTTTGTTTAAAGTTAGTATGAACCCACAACAAATCTCCAGCCTCGAAATATGGTTCCATTGAGTGTGAAAGTACTACTTCATATCCAAGTCCAAATAAGTTTTTAACTTTTCCTTCCTTAGAACCTCTTATTTGCGATATTGAAAATAATAGTAATAAAAATATAAAAATGTAAAAAATAGAATTTACTACAATATTTATAATATGAAGTGGTGATACTTTTTTCTTTTCTTTTATTTCTTCATTTAATACTTCATTTTGCATAAAATTTCTCCTTTTGAAAAATCCTTAGTATTATTTTACCATATCTATAAATAAAATACCATTTTATATTTATTTTTAAAATAAAAAAAGAAATACTCCCAAAAAGGGAGTATTAATTTTTTTTAACATTAAACTAAGCTTTATCAGTAGCTTTATCAGTAGCAGTGAATGTTAATACATTTTCTAGAGTTTGACCGAAGATTGCGTCGAAGCAGTCTGCATCAAATCCTTCTAACCAATAAGTAATTTTAACCTTGAATATTTGGTTAGCAGCATCTGTAGTATTTAATGTTGTACCTGCAAGACCTGTATTATTAACATCATACAATGCATATTTACTATCGTAAACATTATCACCTAAACCAATACCTTTATTAATTACATTATTAATGTATGCGTTAGCAGCATTATCATATGCTAAAGTTTGACCATAATCATTAATAGTAGTACCTGTTGTAGACGTAGTGTTTGTATCAGCAAATCCAAAAACTCTATTTACACGTGACATTGTAGGATTTGTTTTTTCATCTAAAGCAGACATACTTGCTAGACCATTCATATCATCAGTCCATGTAACAAGTTGTGATACATCAACAACTGCACGTAATGCATTTACAGCTGAAACTGCAACCGGATTTCTTTTTTCAAGTTTTCCACTAGTGTACTCAGTATCCTTTAAGATAGTATAATTTTTAACATTTGATGAAGTCCATACATCTGTCGCAACTTTTACATCCTTATTTGCACTTGTCAAACGTAAATAGAAGCTAATACTCTTGTATAAAGTATTATCAGCGGTAGTCGAACCAAGGTCAGTGAAATAATCACTTGTGCTAAGAGTAGTTGCATCAGTTGCTAAATGATAAGTCGCAGCTCCTAATTCGGTATAACCGTTGTCAACTTGTGTACCTGAAACTGTTGCACTAGTTAAATCAAAATCAACTCTTGCACCCCAAGTTGAACCATCATTTGAAATTTTAAGAGAGTCAGTTGTTGATTGTACTGCAATCTTTGTTTTTGCTGTAACTGTTGCGTTTGTTGTAAACCACGCAAATGTTGTTGTTCCTAATGCCACTACAGCAAATGCCATTGAAAGAACACTTAATAGTAATTTTTTAGAAATTTTCTTCATATTTACTTTCTCCTTTTTTCTTCATTACATTACTTTTTAATTTTTGTGAAGAATTAAATAGTCTTCACCTTACAATATATTATATCACTTGTTGTGATTTATGTCCATAAAATTATTCAAACACATTTACCAAATACCATAATTCTTTTTCAGTAGTTGGTTTTACACGTGTATTTTTGAAATCAAATAGTGTGTAATTTGATGTAATATTTCCATTTTCATCAATATAATTACCTTCACTATCAGATCTTGCCCATCCTAAGAATGTTTTATTTATTCCCGCGTAGTATGCAGGTGAATCATCAGATATCATCATATTATATACTTGATTTCTTATCTTTCTATCAGTGATATCACCTGTGATAGGATTCTTATATAGATATGTAATCTTTGTAGGATCATTTTCTATAAATGTATTATAGTTTGTAAAAGATAGGGTAATTGTGACGTTTTGATCAAGTACTGTATCTATACAATCTGCATCCCAACCTTCAAGCCATAATCTTGCAGTCATCTTAACATTTCCATTACGTCCGTAATTATTGGCCGCATTTAGTGTTACGATTTTTGCAGCTTCAGTTGTATCAAGTCCCTTAAATGTTTCAGGAACATCAGTGTATGAAATTGCTTCAAGTGGTTGGTCCGTACTACTTCCATCATTAAGCGCATTTCGTTTAACTGTATTATAATAAGTAAACGCCGCATTCTTTGTTGAATCATACATTGCGCCACTTAAACCACTATACGTAGTACCACTACTTTCTATAGATTCATCAGAAAGAGTTGTCGCATAAGATCCATTTCCTTTATTAAGTTCATATATTTTAACTTTATTTTTAAAATTTTCTGTAGTCTCAACTACTCCATTAGATTTTGCTTCTACGCTAAATCTAACAGCGTCTGATACATAAGTTCTAAAGTTTTGTTCAAAACTTTCTGTAACATCCACACCATCTGATGTAGCTTTTTTAGTTGCCGCATCATACGATATCATCTTACCTGTTGTAAGATCTAGTGTATCAAATGATGCTAGAATATTATCAGGAAATCTATCTTCATCTTTTTCTTTAGTACCTATTTCTGTTTTAGGAATAATTGTACCATCTTCATATGTTATTTGACGATTCGAGAAGAATACTTGTTGTGCATCATCAGTGATTGATTCAAAATAAATATCAAATTCAATATAATATTTATCAGTAACAGTAATATTATTTTGAAGTAATGATTTAAAACTTTTACCATCAGTTGTTGTTACTGGTTTTAATGATATTTTTTCTAATTCCTTCACTACATTGCTAGAAATTTCAATTTCTTTTTCCTCCAGGGGATCATACCAATAAGAAATTTGTCCTGCAGCGTCACACCTTAATTCATAACCATTTGCTTTCGCAATTATTGATTTAGCTAAATCTTCTTCTGTAAGCTGTGATTTAAAATTTTTGCCATCAACAGAAATCTTAAGATTAGCGTTTGTTGATGCGCTTATTTCAACATTAGAAAACCATGCATTCGTATTTAATTTAAACCACGCAAATGTAACAGTTCCAGATAGGACAATAAGTAAAACAAGCGTGAATATGCTAATATATAGTTTTCTTGATAAATTAACCATGCCCTATCATCTCCTTCAGGTTATTTTATGCTAAAAGTTCTTCACGGTATGCTTCAAATGACATACCTATTTTTAATTTTCCTTTGTAAATTCCTACATTATTTCCGTTTTCATCTTCGTAGGCTACACAATCAGGATCATTTCCATCAAGCCATAAAATAATTGTTATTTTATAACTATCTCCAGGTTTAAAGTCTAACATCTTTTGATTATAGATGATACTATCATCACCTATAAAGTCAGTTGTATCTTTATACCCATAATTCATAATATTATTTTGATATTCTTTTTCTTTTTCTTCACTAGATTCTTTTTTCTTATATATTACGCCTGTTTTGTCTTCAACTTCAGGCACAAATGATGTATGAATACCTCCATCATCATTTTTCGAAGTTTCTTCTACACCTTTTGAAACAAATACCCAAAATCTTGCGGCTGACGCAACATCGTTAGTATTTGTAACAATCTTTAATGCTGCTTCTACATTACAAACCTTACCACCAGCATTTGATAGATAGAATGTATATCCTACATAGTTTCCAGCTGCTGATGTATATTCACCATTTTTGTTTAGAACAAGATATTCATTAACTTCTGGTTGTGATATAGGCTGAACATTTTTAAGTTCAGTCGCATTTAAGTTTTGTTTTCCTTCATGATCAGGATCGTCTTTTAAAACTATTCCTATACCATTTAATTCCTCATTAACGTCTATTGTAAAACCACCGGTACTAAGACCATAATATGTAACAATACCTACAATAAGTGAAAGTAATAAGAATAGTATTATTAACGCAATTATTAACTTTTTCTTTCTAAATAATCTGACCATACGGTCTTTAGCTAACTTTTCTTCTTCACTCTTCTTCGCCATATAAAATGGTCCTCCAATATAACAATAGATATTATATTAAATAATCTTTGCGGTGTCAAATGTTACTCTTCTATAGAATCATCATCATTTTCGTCTGATTCTTCCATATCACTAACATCTTCACTATCTTCATTAGATGCTACTAGAGCTTCTTCTGTATTTTCCTCTATCTTAACTTCTTCTCTATTCTCTTCTTTAACTTCTTCTATTTGTTTCATCTCTTCAGAAGTTTCACTTTGTTCTTCATTTACTTCTAAAGTGTTTTCTGTATTTGCTTCAGCATTAACTTCATTTATAACACTATGTTCATCCCACTTACGAAGTCTTATGAATTCATTAAGTTCTTCTTCAGCCATTGGTTTTGAATAATAATATCCTTGACCATAAGATGCTTTTAAAGCGATAGCTCTTTCTTCCATCTCTTTAGTTTCAACACCTTCAAGAACTACTACTCTGTTGCTAATGCTTGCAGATTCAATAAGCATTGCCGCAAACTTATCTTTAAGTTCTCTTGTCATCTCTTCAGAAGCTTTTCTCTTATCTGGGTTAGATTCAATAGGATTATTAACTGATACTTCTTCAGTATCATCAAAGAATTTTCTTGCAATCTTAATCATATCAATAGGTTCTTTTTGAATCTTAGTGATTGTCGAATAGTCTAGTTCAAATCCATCTACTGCAATTAAGAATCCTGCATCACGAAGTTTCAAAATGTTATTCTTAACATTATCCATTTTCTCAAACATCGCATATCCTGATATTTCAAACACTATATTTGAAGTAAGAACTCCTGCTTTTTTCGCAACAAGGATTAATTCTTCTGCCATATTATCATATGTAAGTTGCTTAACTGATAAGTTAAGTGTCATATGGAAATCATCACCTGCAATAGGTGCTAAGGCATTATATCTTTCGCATAGAAGCTCAAGACCCCATTTACCTACCCAGTAAATATCTCCACTCTTATCAATAATATCTAAGAATTTAGCTGGTGGTAATACTCCTTGTTCAGGGTGATTCCAACGCATTAATGCTTCAAAACCATATAGGTTATCTGTATTAAGATTTATGATTGGTTGATAATATAAAACGAATTCCTTATTTCTAATTGCTTTCCTGATTTCAAGAAAGAATTGATAATTTTGACTTTCATCAGTAGAAAGAGTTCTATAATACATTGTATACTTATTTCCACCTTCACGTTTTGAAATATAAGTCGCAAGTAATATATTCTTCATAAGTTCTGAAACACTTCTTCCACATGAAGGATACATACAAATTCCAATTGAGGCAGTAAGTGATACGGATTCATCAGTTGAAAAATATAATTTTTGTTTAACATCACTTAATAGTAATCCACATATTTTTACAACTTGTTCATATGTAAGATTATCTTTAATAAAAATTACAAATTCATCATCCTTATAATTTGATATTATAGTTCTATATGGAAGTCTTTTTTTGAATCTTGACGCAATTTCAGTTAAAAAGTTCTTACATATATCTTCACCAAATGTATCAATCATTGATGTGAAGTTATCAATATCAACGTTTATAAGTGTAAATTCACCGAATTTACCTACTTTCTTTATATATCTTGATATTGATCTATCAAGAAGTGCCTTAGGCACTGTATCATTTGAGATATTATCATTTTCATCATGATACTTTTTTGCATTATATTTAATCAAGAAATAAAATAGCACACCTAAAAGTATTACTACAAGAACACTTATAAGGGTTACTGTAACTTCCGCTCCCTTTGATATCATAAGCATAATAAACTCACCTCATTAATCATTCTTTTCTTTTAAAATCTTACCTGTTTTAAGAAGATTAAACGCATCTTCTTTAGATAAGGCTTTACCGATATAATATCCTTGAATTATATCAGCACCAAATTTTTCTACAATATCCTTTTGAATCTTTGTTTCAACACCTTCACAAATAATCTTATCTCCTAATTCTTTACCAAGAGTGATTACCTTAGATGTTAATACTTTACTAAATTTATCTGTTTCAATATGTTTAATAAATTCTTTATCAACTTTAATTGTATCTATAGGAAGTTCCTTTAGATATAACATTGAGCTATAACCTGTACCAAAATCATCTAGATGGATTGAAATACCACGGTTTTTAAGTATTTGAAGTTTTTCAATAACTATACTGAAGTTTTCCATCAAGAATGTTTCTGTAATTTCTAGAGCTATTGAACCAGGTTTTAATTCATTCTTTTCGAATTGCTCCAAGAAATCCGCAACGAAACCAGCTTGAACTATTTGAGCTGGTGAAACATTTACAGATATATGAATATCATATTGTTCCATTTCTTTTGCAGTTTTAAATACATCGTGAGTAATAAAATTACCAAGTTCTACAATAAATCCATTCTTTTCAGCCATCTTAATATAGATTTCTGGAGATAATGTCGCATATTTAGGATTCTTCCAACGAAGTAATGCTTCAAATCCACATATTCTATTTGATGCTAGTTCGTATTGTGGTTGATAATGCATTACGAATTCACCATTCGTAATACCTGTCTTTAAATCTTCTTCCATTTGACGTTCTTTTATAATGTTGTTTTCAAGATTTAAATCATATTTACATACATTCTTTGTAGATGTTTTAGCTTTGTTTGTCGCATTTGTAAGTTTCGCTATAAACGTATCATAATTAGCTTCTTCTTTTAAGAATTCAGGTGTTACAATACCTATTGCAGGTTTTAACATAATTTCATTATTATTAATATTAATAGGCGCATTTAAAGCATTAACAAAATTATCTATTTTCTCTAGTAGTGCGCCTTCATCTGCTTTTTCATCGTATAGTACAAATTCATCTGCCTTTGTATGGAACACTTCAAGACCTTCAAAGTTTTCATGTATTATTTTCGAGAAATATTTTAATACATCATTTCCTTGATCAAATCCAAGTAATGTATTGATATCCTTAAATCCTTTAAGATTAACCATCGCAAATATATATTTATCACCAAGAGTGTCATACTTCTCTTTAGCTTCTCTATACACTTTATCAAGTATTATCGCATTAGGATTACCTGTTACAAGTGATCTTGTTGATTTTCTAACAAGAATTTTGTTATCTATATATTCCTTTGTGCATAAAGTTCCTACAACCGCATAGTTTAAATCTCTTCTAGTTGATAAAAACTCCATATAGATATTAAAGAACTCATCATCTTCATTCTCTTTAGAATATCCTAAAACAAATTTCTTTTGTTCTTTAATAAGCTGTTCTAAAGTTAATTCAGTATCTACTATAGTCATTTCAGCAAGAGATTTAATTGGTAATTTCTTTTGGTTAAACGCAGCTTTAAACGCTCTATTGAAAGATAATATCTTCCCATCTCTTCTAACTATCGCAATAGCGTTTGTTCCTCTTATAGAAACATTCGCTTCAAACTTAGAGACTTTAGATACCCTTCTAAATCCAACTACGAAGTTTACAAGAATACCTACTATAACAATTGACGCTGTCACAACAAACGCAATTCTATATGGTTTAATATCAGATGTTGTAATAATTTCTCCGTTTGATACAAACCTTAATAATTTATATCCCTCAAAATCATCAGAAACTAAATATCCACTCTTATTTCCAACTCTTGTTGTAAGAGTTATTTTATTGGTACTTCTTCCTTCTTTTCTAACATCTTCTACTACATCACTTGAAACCTCAGACGAATTAGTACTTTTTAAAGCATCACTAAGAGATATTTTATTAGTATTTGTCAATGATGTGGCTATTACATAGTCGTCTTTTACTAATATTAAAGCCTCACTATTTTTTGTTAGTGCCGCATTCATAACTGTGTCTAAAGATATACGTCCATATTTATCTTCATTTTTTAAATATAGATAACCATCCTCTGATAACATATAAAAAGAATTCATTTCTTTTTCTTCATAAACCTCTTCTATATCCTTATCACCAGATAAGAATTTAGAATTGTATTCATATATTTTTTCCTTCAATGTACTACAAGATGAATCATACATGGCTTCGCTTTGATATATCGCATTCTTACGGCTTGCTCCATCAACACCTACTTGATATACAATCGTAACCATAAAAAGGCATGCTATTAAAAATATAAATATTACCATATGTACTTTTAAGTTTTTGGCACGCATAATTTCACCTACTTTATTAAATTATACCA
>CAVCDW010000066.1:0-22860 GCA_963601055.1 Elusimicrobiaceae bacterium | reverse complement strand
ATGTTAATACTATCTACAGTTAGAAGTTATTTATCTTATTTATCTAATAATAAAAGAATAAAAAATTATTTTAAGAATAATAGACTAGTATTTATAAACGAAGACAAGTAGAAATATTTGTCTTTTTTTAAATTTTATTGTGTTTTGTAGGTTGAAAGAAATATTAATGGAGATAGAAACTAAAATTACTTATTGAAAAGAACTGAATTTTAAAATCACAATTATTATAAGGAACTTATGTTCCTTATTTATATAGAACAATATCTGCTGAAATATACCTTAATTATTGAGTAAAATACAAAAATAAATTATAATAAATTAAAGGTGAAAATTATGACAGATATATCATTAAAAAGCGAAAATGGGAAATACGATATTATTCTTAGAAATTTAGAATATGGTGTAGTAATTATAGATATTAAAGAAGAATTAAATAATAATGTATATGATGAAGCACTTAATATTGCGAAAAAATATAGCGCAAAGAAAATTTATATTAGAACACCTAATAATTTAGATTCATATAAAGTATATAAAAATGATTTTGTGCTTAATAATGAATATACTTTAACTAAGTCATATAAAGAAATAAAACTACAAGAAGTAGAAATTACAGATAGAGATAATTTTATTTCTTTATTAAATACATCTGATTTATCTATACCTAAAATAGATCAATTTGATGCACTAAATTTAATAAAGACTAAGAAATGTTATTTCTTTTCTTATAAAGATAAGAAAATTGGTGTAATTGTATATGATGAAACATCCATTTTATATTTTGCATGCAACAACATGCTAGCGTATGATATGTGCATATCAAAAGCTTTATATAAAATAGGAATAAATACTGAAATTGTAATTTCATCACTTGAACAAAGTAAGCTAAATAAATTTAAGAATTTTGGCTTTGAAATAAAATCAACAAAATATAATTATTACGAGGTGTAAGATGGCATCAAGACAAGAAGTTGAAAGAGCTATTACTGTTAAAAATAAAGTTTCAAAAATAATTAATATTATTATTAGTGTTTTATCAATAATAGCTATTATAATAATTGCGTTTTTATGCGTATTCCATAAGATTAATTTAACAACTGCAGGAATTTTAATACCATTATTTTTAATGATTTATCTTTTGATGGGCTTGTTTAGTTTGATGGGTACTAACGAAAATAGAAAAAGCGTAATGATAATATATATTATTGCGATATCACTGTGCGGGATATTATTATTCTTTAGCATTATATATAAATCAGTACATTAAATAGGAGGGATATTTATGTTTGAGTTCTATAAAGAAATAGATAATAAGCTTAGAAAACTTGAAACATGTGAAGAAACATTTAATACCTTATCACCTCAAACATGGATACATATGACAACACCATCAACATCTGATGTTACCAGAGTTTGCGCATTAACAGGGCTTGATAAGAATATGTTACTTGGGGCTCTAGATATTGAAGAAGTATCCCATCTAGATGTAGATGATGATAACATTTTAATTTCCTTAGACGTACCATTACTTTTAGATGGTAACTATGAAACAGTGCCATTTGCGATAATGTATAATCAAAATTATATTGTTACAATGTGCAGTAAGGAGACGAGCATTGTGTCATCTACAATTCAAAAATTTAGAAAAGTAGAACCTCAAAAACATGCGAGATTATCTCTTCTTATAATGTATAGAATTGCTAGTATGTATATTCAATCGTTAAAAAGTATTGATGTGCGTACTACAAGAATTGAAGAAGGACTTAAAGATTCTATGAAGAATTCACAATTATTCGATTTAATGAAAATTAATGAATCACTTGTTTATTTTTCTATTTCCCTAAATTCAAACAAAAATACTTTAGCGAAAGTTAAGAGACTTAGAGATTTTAAAATATATGAAGATGATTATGATTTGATGGAAGATGTTGAAATTGAAAACAACCAAGCAATCGAGATGTGTCAAATTCACCGCTCAATTCTTGATAATATGACAAACACAACAGCTTCTGTTATATCTAATAATTTAAATAATGTAATGAAGGTTTTAACAGTAGTCACTTTAGTAATATCAATTCCAACACTAATAGGTTCAATATGGGGAATGAATGTATCTCTTCCATTTGAGAATAGCAAGTATGGATTTATTATACTTATTGTAGTATCTGCTGTATTATCTATAATAGGTGGAATTGTTCTATTCCATTTCACAAAAGGAAAAAATAACAAAAAGTAGGTTAGAAAATGAGCTATACAAAAATCAGTGAAAAATTTATTGAAAATATTAATAGTAAAGTAAGCGTATATAGTCATGATAAGACTAAAGCTAGAATAATGACATTTGAAAATGATGATATGAATAAAGTTTTTTCTATTGCGTTTAGAACACCAGCTATAAATAACTGCGGACTTACACATATTCTTGAACATTCGGTTTTATGTGGATCTAAAAAATATCCATTAAAAGATCCTTTTGTAGAACTTTTAAAAGGTTCTTTGAATACGTTTTTAAATGCGATGACTTTCCCAGATAAGACAATGTATCCTGTGGCATCTATGAATTCTAAGGATTTTAGAAACTTAATGAACGTATATCTTGATGCAGTATTTTATCCTAATGTTACAAAAAATTCTAATATTTTTAAACAAGAAGGATGGCATTATGAAATAGAAGATAAAAACGCACCTATCACAATTAATGGCGTTGTATATAACGAAATGAAGGGTGCTTATTCAGATCCACTTTCAGTACTTTCAAGATATATTATGCATTCACTATATAAAGATAATTCATATGGTTTTGAATCTGGTGGAGATCCTAAAGAAATCCCTAATTTATCGTATGAAGAATTTACTAAGTTCTATAAAGATTATTATTCACCATCAAATGCATATATATTCTTATATGGTAATACAAATATGGAAGATGATATGAAATTTATTGAAAATGAATATCTAAATAATTTTGATTATAACAACTTTGATACAACATTAAAGAAATCAAAGATTAATACGTATACTGAAGAAGAATATTTCTATAATAGTGCATCAGATGATGATAAACCATATTATTCATATAATGTCGCATTAAAAGGTTTTGATAAATTCAAAGAAAATAGTGCCTTAAGCACAGCGATTACACTTTTATTTAATGTTCCTGGAGCTAAAATTAGGGAGCGTTTGATGAAAGAAGGAATTGCGGATGATATTGACGCAAGCATTGAAACAGAATTAGCTGAACCATTTTTATCTATAGTAGCCATTGGGGCAGATAAAGATAAAAAAGAAAGATTTAAAGAAATTATTGAAGAAGAACTAGAAAATGTTTCATTAGATAAAGATTCTATTATTGCACAATTAAAATATGCAGATTTTAAAATACGTGAAAATAAACAAGGTAGTTATCCAAGAGGACTTTCATATCAAATGGATGCGTTAAAATCGTGGCTATATGATGATTCAATGCCATATGATAGTCTTGATAGATATAAATATATTGAAGAATTAATGAATGAAGATCTTGAATATTTTTATAATATAATCAATGAATATATTGTATCAAACCCTCATAAATCATTTGTAAGCCTTACACCTAAAAAAGGTTTATTAGAGGAAGAAGAGAATTCTCTTAAAGAAAAATTAGAGGTTTATAAAAATAGTTTATCTAGTGAAGAAATTCTAAAATTAATAAATGATTCTAAAGCTTTAAAAGAATATCAAATGGAAAAAGATACAGATGAAGCTATCGCAACTCTTCCTCACTTAACGCTAGAAGATTTAAAAACAGATCCTGAAAATTATAAGATAAGTGAAATAAAAGATGTTGATTTTAAAGCATATTATTCAGATTATTTTACAAATAAAATTGTATACACTGATTTTATGTTTGACATTACAGATTTTGATGTAGAAGATATTAAGCATGCGGCATTGTTGTCTATGATACTAGGATTAGTTAATACAACAAAACATAAATATTCTGAACTTAATAAACTCGCAAAACTTTATACAGGTGGATTAAATTTCTTAGTTGATGTTATAGAGTTACAAAATGATATGTATAAAGTATATTTTAGATGTAATTTATCGGCATTAAAAAATGAATATGATAACGCAACAACTTTAACTAAAGAATTATTATTCAATTCATTATTTGATGATAAGGCAAGATTTAAAGAACTAATAAATATGTTTAAAACAAATATGGATCAAGGAGTTTCAGACAATGGACATTCTTTTGCGGTAACTCGTGCAGGTTCATATATAAGTGAAAGATATTATATATTAGAATCTATATCTGGAATTGAATTTATGGATTATATGGCAGATATCATGAACAATTTTGATGATAAGTATCTAATGTTAAAAGATAAATTTAATGAACTTATAAAAAGAATGTTTGTTAAAGAAAGATTTGTGTTAGATTATACAACAGATAATGTTAATAAAGATTATGTTTTAAATAATGCAAAAGAATTATATAACACTTTAGCTCATGGCATGATTGGCGAAAGAAAGCCTATTAAATTAAATGTTCTAAATGAAGGAATTGAAACACCATTCGATGCGAATTTTATTGCAAGGTTCGCAAAAATAGATCCTAAGTATAATAACGGCGCAATGGCAGTATTGAAAAAAGCTATTTCACTTGATTATTTATGGCAAAATGTTAGAGTGCTTGGTGGAGCATACGGATGTATGATTCAAGTTTCTAGAACCAATGATTTAACATTAGTATCATATAGAGATCCAAATTCTATAAAAACTGATGAAATATATAAGAATACTTATAAATTTATAGAAGAATTAAATCCAACAACTGAGGATTTATTAAAATATAAAATAGGTGCTTGTTCAGGATTTGAAGCAGACTTACACGCATCACAAAAAGGTAGAGTGGCTTTTAAATATTTAATGACTGGCGTTAGTTATGAATATAGAAAAAATTTAAAACTTGAAATGATAGCTACAACTAAAGAAAATTTAGTAAATTTATCAGATTGTTTCAAAGAATCATTAAAAAATAGTGCTATATGTGCATTAGTGTCTAAAAAAGGTTTACAAGAATCTAAAGAGTTATATAATAATGTTAGAAGATTAAAGAAATAAAGGTGATTTATTATGCAAGAACAAGAGATAATAGTTAATGATATTGACCAAGATGAAGTAAAAAAATTAATAGATAATTCGACTAATGATAATTATCTATCATCACACGATGATTTAATTACAGATATCTTCCTTAAAACTTCGAAAAAAAATTCAGCGAATCCAGAAATTTTTTATGATGAATTAAGTACATCAGATGAAGAAGATAGAAAATTAGATGATAATAAAATATTTAATAACAAGGACGCATTAAAGAGTGCTACAACTAAATATTTTGTACAAACAGGTTTTGCAAGAAGTTTTATAGATGTAATTAGAAATAGTTTTACAGAAATTGCGCCTATCAATCGTGATACTGCTAAGTATTTTGTAACACTTAAAGGTACAGATAATAAAGAAAAAGTTAAAGAGTGTTTAAAATACATTAATGCAGTAGAAAGAAGACGCTTAGGTATAGAGCTTTCTAAAGATAAAAAAGGTGCTGAAAAAACTAATATTATAAATGAATATTTTAAAGAATCAAGACAAATACTAGATTCCTTAATCGATACATTCAACAAAGAAAAGACTATTTATAATTTAGATGATGAAGAAGAATTATATGATTATTTCGTACATACAGCTAAATCATATATAATTGGTGAATTCTTTGATTATGATCCAGAATATGTTTCTAATTTAAAGAAAACAGATCCAAAAGTTTTCTATAATACACGTCAACTTGCGAATATTTACGAGTATATGCAATCAAATCTAAGTGATGATATGTCATTTGTTGCAGGAGTTTATAATACAGGAAACGACTTACAAATGAAGAGTAGAAAACTTATTAATACGTTTGATACAACTTCAAATTTACTTGATTACTCTACAAGTACAAGTAGAGATTTATATACTATGTTAGAAGCGGTTGCTAAATCTAACTTTACAGGTGCTAAAACATCATATTTTAATCTAGATATGAAAGCTTATGGTATACATGGATTTGATAATAGCTTAAAATATAAACCATTATTTAAAAATAAGGACGTTGATGAGCTTGTAAATATAATCACATCAATTGATCGTACTGAAGAATATAACATTAAAACATATGATAATGACGCATACGCTGTAACATCAGCTTCTATGCTAATAGATTCCTACATTAACACTTTCCAAGGAGTAGATTTAATAAAAGATATGTTTAAGTCTTCTGGAATAAATAGTTATAACGATAAAACAAATTATTTCCTTGGAACAATATATATTAATGATAAATCATTAAAAGATATTGTTAATGATTATAAAAAAGAGAATGAAGAATTAGACACAAGGGCTGTCGCAAGTGTTTTCCTTGCGAAGGCTATTAATGACCCAAATAAGGCTATATCACTTGTTACTACAAAACTTGGTGATAATAATGTTTTAAAACAAAATGTTGTAACCCTTGAGAAAAACTATGATATGTTAAGCGAAAGATGTAAAAATCATACTCGTTGGGAGAAGTTCCTTCATGTCTTTGGAGTTAAATATAATGAAGAAAAGCTTGTTAAGCAACATAATGAGTTTAAAAATAAATTCAATGTAGAAAAAGTACAAGAAAGCATTATGGAAGACTTTAGAAATTCTAACGAAAAAATAATGGAAAAATTCAATGTGGAATTAACTCTTAATAATCCAAATGAACTTGCGGCACTATCAAAGGCTAAAAATATTGAAGTTGCAGAATTAAACAACGAAAATAAAATTGATGATTTAGAAGAAGATATTCTTAAGGTGTCCGAAAAAGTCGCAGTAAAAGATTAACATATATAATATAATTAAGCTATGGAATAGCGTACCATAGCTTTTTTATTTTGTGGTAAAGAATTTATTGTTTTGTGTGCTATAATTTAAGTAATGATTTAGGAGTGTTATTATGCAAAAATATGATATGAAAGAAGCCGAGGAAAATTTATTAAATAAAATAATAAATAGAAAAGACATTTTTAAAACATTATTTGTAATAGTACCAAATAAAACGGTAGGGGATGCGTTTAAAGAATACTTTATAAATAATTCGTCTAGTGTGTTAATGAATGTCAAATTTATAACATTTAACTCATTTCTTACAGAATTAATTAAAACTAAAAAATTAAACATTTTAACAAAAGATTTATACAAAATGTTTATTGTAGATTCTTTAATGAATGATGATATAAATGATGAAAAAGTAGAAAAATATTTAAATAAAGATAATTCGGATTATGATAAAAAATTATATGATCTTACAAATACTTTTTATGATTTATTTATAGATTATGAAAACTGCCTATTCAAACCAACAGGGTATGAAGCGTTACTTTTTAAGCGCGTAAAAATTAATGCGTTAAATTATAACTTATGCATGAAAAGTTATTTACTTGATGATGATGTTTTATTTAATGACTTAGGGGAAGTTATATTTTTTGGTTTCTTAAAACACACTGCTTTTGAAGAAAAAATAATGGAAAAATATAAAAATTATATCGAATTTAATATAAAAAAAGATGAAGTATACGATAAAATTGATACTAAAATAAATCCGATAATAAACGCAATCACAAAAGATAAGGAAGTAGAAGTACTACATTCAAAAATTGCAGGAATTTTATTAAACAATGGAGTGAAATATAGCGACATTTTAGTACTTGCGCCAAATATTAATTCCTATGAAGCTAAAATCAAACAAGTGTTTGAACAAGATGGAGTTAACTACCCTAAAATTAGATATAATATTTTATCAGCAAATAATAAAGAATCTGATACATATAGAGTTCTTAATGTACTTCAAAGAGCATTAAGAAATGAATATACTTTTTCGAGACTTGACTTTGCGGATTTATTAAATCAAACAATAATTAAAGAAAAATATATGATTGATCAATATGATGTAAAAGATTTTATTCAAATAATTTTAAAACTAAATGTATACAATAATATTGATTTTGATTATTTAAAGAAACGTTTAATTTTGTCTCTTGTGGCGGATCCAAATGATGAAGATAACAAAAAAGTTTTAGTGGGGGATAATTTATATTATGCTTACAAAGAAATATTCTTAGATAATGATAACATCCTTAAGATTGTAAAAATTATTGATAGTGTTGAATCATATATTAACATAATCAAAAACACTAAAACTGTAAGTATTAGCGAAAGTAATAAAATATTTAATGCAATAAAAAATTTAGTTTATATAGAATCTGTGGATAATAAAGAACTTACTAAAATTAGTAATTTTATTTATAACTATAATGTAATTGGCATTAATATGCCTACAAAATTATTTATGGATTTTATCTATGATTTAATAAAAAATACGAAGGATGCACATTATGATACATCAGGTATTACATTTAGAAGTTTTAGTAAGGATTATGTAACACCCGCAAAATATACTTTCTTCATAGGTTTTACATCAGAAGAACTACCTGTTAAAAAAGTAAAACAAGAATTAGATTTAAGAGATTATGATATAAATTTAGAAGAGATAGATGATATGAAAAATGCGCTTATCACTCAATATCAAAATTCAGAATATTTTTATACTTCATATGTTTCAAAAAATTTAAAGGCTGAAGCTGATTTATTTGTGTCTTTATTTGCAAAAGAACTATATATAACTGAAATTGATAAGAATGGTAAACCATGTTTTAAAGAACAAAAATATGGACTTGATGAGAATAGGAATGTAGAAGAATTATACACTAAAAGAGAATTTAAAAATAAAGGTTATAATCTAAATAATATTAATCATGATACACCTAAATGTGATTTTAGTAATAGTGTTCTTAAAGAAAAAGATATTAAGATTAAAACAAAAAATATGGCATCATTTTTGAATGAACCATTTTCAGCGAAAGCAAACAATGTGTTCCCATATGAAAGAGAAGAACAAGAACAATTAAGTGAAGAGTATGAAAGTTTTAATATTGATAATATTACAAATAGTCAAATAATATCTGAACTTGCAAAAATTATAATTGAAAATGATTTAAGCCTTGAAGATGTATGTAGCGATAAACTTATTAAAATTAAAGAAAAATATAAGCTAGAGAAAAAGATTCCAACTATAAATAAAGAAATATTTAATGCATTATTTGCTAGTAAATATATTGATGCCTATAATATAAAAAAACTTATTATAGATTATCCTAATATAGATAAAAGCATTTCAAGATTAGAACCTTTAACATTAAAAAATAAAGATAATTTGTGGGTTTTAGAATGTGATAAAGAATTCATTAAAATTATTGATAATGATACAAATATATATGTTGAACTTAAAGAAGTAAAAGATGATTGTGAAATTAAAAATTATCTTCATCTATATGTTTTATCACTTCAAGATGTTGCAGGTATGAATGATGACAATCTTTATAGTATTAAACTTTTAAGAAGCACAAAATCAAATTATTGTTACAAAATCACACCATCTGATGCACGTACTGTTTTAAATAAAATTTATGATGCGATGCAAGACTATAATGACATTTTCTTCTTTGATGCAAAAGATCTAGAGATTGAAGAAGATAAAATTAAAAATACTTTTAACGAATATATTGATTCAAAATTATCAGATTTTGGGCCTTGGACTTATTTTAAGGACAAAAAAATGTTTGATAATGATGATTTAGGATATGAAAAAGATTCATCGTTTAAAAATGAATTTTTAAAATATCAACAAAAGATGAGAGAATTAATACTTATAACAAAGGAGTGAGATAATGAAAGAATTTAATAGTGAAACGTATGATGTTTCTAAGAATTTGGTTATTGAAGCTTCCGCAGGAACAGGTAAAACATTCAATGTTGTAAGAATTGTAGAAAAGTTAATTAAGACTATAGATTTTAGTAAAATACTTATTGTAACATACACAGACAAAGCGTGTGGAGAATTAAGAGATCGTATTGGTAAAATTGATAATATAGATATTAATAAAGCGAATATTTATACTATACATTCATTTTGTTTAAGTGCGATAAAAGAATTTGGAGTAAGTGCTAATCTTTGCCTATCACTTAGAATGGAAGAAAAAGATGATATAGAAAATTTTGCAAAAAGGTATTTAAGGTGTGGCAATATTTCTTCTGATATCACAAAAATCATATCCAATGGAATTGATTTTAAAGAGAATACTATAAGATCTAACTTAGTGGATGGTTGTAAGAAATATTATTTAAATAAAAATAATGAAGTTGATAAAGATATCATACAACTAGATAATTCAAATATTGTTAGTAAGTTTGAAGATTTAGAAATAAGTTATACAAAAGATGAAATATTAGATTTATTAATATTGTTAAAAACTGGAAAAGACTTTAGTGAATTCTTTAAGTGTTTTTCTAGTTTAGAAGATAATTTAGAAAAAGCTAAAAATATTTTTACTAAGGATAAGAGTACTAGTTTATATGATTCTTTAGAACATTATAAGGATTTAAATAATTTATTTAAATATGATGGAATAAAATTTAGAAAAAGTAATAATGGTGATGAACGTAGTAAGCTTATAGATTATTTTAAGGAACTACATGGTTTAAAAGAAATTAAAATTGAAGAATTCTTGTTCTTTGAATATATAGATGATTTTTACAAAAAATATTTAGATTATAAAATAGAAAATGGAATTGAATCATTTGATGATATGATTAGATATGTAAGGGAAGAAATACTTAATAATCCGCTCTTTAAAGAAGCATTACGACAAAGATATACATACGCAATTATTGATGAATTTCAGGATACTAATCAAAAACAATTTGATATATTTAAAAATATATTTATGACAGAAGGGCATAATATAATTGTTGTAGGAGATCCTAAACAATCTATCTATGGATTTCAAGGAGCTGATGTTTCAGTTTACTTAAAAGCTAAAAATGAAATTGAAAAATCAGGAGAACTTAATTATTTATGCACAAACTATAGATCTAATCCTATGGTTGTGGAAGGTTGTAATAAAATATTTGAGGGAGTTAAATTTAGTGGAGAAGAGTTTAAACCTTCTAAAACTACTGATGGGAAAGAATCAACATTAGATAAAGCACTTTATTATGCAGTAAGTGCAGAAGGTAAGACTATAAATCAATATGAATTCGCCAAAATATGTGTTGAACAAATCATAAAACTTTGTAAAAAAGATTGTAAATATACAATCAAAGATGGAGATGAATCTAGAAATTTTAATTATTCAGATTTTACAGTTCTTGTGCGTAACAGAAAAGAAGCTATTGCTATAAAAAATGCGCTAAGAAAAGCGGGAATTCCATTTATTATGTATAGTGATAGATCACTTTTTAATGAACGTGAATGTGCTCAATTTATAGCCATACTTGAAGCACTTATTGTAAAGGATTTTACTGGATCTAATAGAAAATATTATTATAAAGCAATGTTAACTAAGTTCTTTGGTTATAAATTAAATGAGATTAAATATGAGTATTTTGATAAAGATGATACTTATGAAATGGAATTAATTGCGTCATGGCGTAAGATGGCAAATGAAGAAAAATATGAAGATTTGTTTGAGTCAATTATTTATGATTCAAGATTACAAAAAAATCTTAGTGATTCAAAATATATTGAAACACTAGCTAAGTTTAAACAAATCGCAAATTATGCACTTGATTATTTAATAGAAAATAAAAGCTTATTTGATTTATTAGAAACATTAAAGGGATTAAACAAAGATATAGATGAAGATGAGAGTGGCGCAACCGTAGAACGTGGAACTGAAAAACATGTAGTAACAATTATGACGATGCATGCCTCAAAAGGACTACAATTTAATGCAGTAATTTGTTTTGGTGGGTTTAAAGGTCCAAATAATTTTGCTAAAATATGTATCGACCATACTAAAAGAAAGATTGTCTATAATAAAGATGTGCAAATTAAAGCAGAAGAAGATGAAGAAATAAAAAGATTAATTTATGTTGCGTATACTAGAGCAGTTTATCTTTTAATATTGCCAAATTATGAATTTAAATCTTTTCCTTGTTTGAGCATTTTAAATAAAAATATAGCAAACTCTAAACCATATTTAAAAGAAATACAAATTGAAGGAATTCCTTATGATACATTAAAAAAAGAATCCGAACAAATCTTAGATATGAAAAAGGAAGATATTACAATAAATCCTAATATAAAACCTCTTGTTCAAACTCTTCCTTCAAAAGCAATCTATAAGCATTCATATACTTCTTTATCACACTCTGTTCAAAAAGAAGAGGATTTAGATAATAAAGAAGGAGAAGCTGTAGAAGGATTATCTATGTTTGATAAAAATCCTTTTGTAATTTCTCAAGATTATACAAAAGATATTATTGAATATAATAACTTTCCAAAAGGTGCCAAAATAGGTACAGCCCTTCATGAAATATTTGAGCAAATTGATTTTAAAGACTATGAAAATATGCTAGATAAAGTAATCGAAAAAATGTTTAAAAAGAACGGAATAGAAGACAATGTGAATAATGTTAAAATGGCACATGATATAGTTTGTAATACTATAAATGCTAAAATGAAATTAAAGGATGGTAGCTATTTAAGGCTTTTAAATATTGATAATGTTGATAGACTTTCTGAAGTATCATTTGATTTTCTAGCAAAAGAAAATAATTATTTAAATGGTGCTGTGGATTTAATTATTCGTTATAAAGATAAATATATGATTATTGATTGGAAGAGTGATTCAATATCTGATTCACTTGAATCATATAATAATCTATCGGATTTAAAAAACGCGGTAGATGATAGATATTCTATTCAAAGAACTATTTATTCATATGGGCTTATCAAATGGTTGAAAACTTTATATACCAATATGAATGAAGAAGAAATATTTAATAATCATTTTTTAGGAATTTATTATATATTTATTAAAGGTACATATAAAGATACACCAAATGGTATATATTCTCAAACGTGGGATTCGTATTCTAGTTTAGAAGAAGCTTACAATGAAATAAAAAATAACAAGATTGGAGGATATGTAGATGGAGATTAATGAATTCAAAGAAATAATGCTTAAATACTCTATGGCACATGAAGTATATTTTAGCTTGTTAGACTTAATTTCTATTTCATGTCCAAATATTTTAGATAATCATAAAAAATTATTATTAATGTATTTCACATTTATAAGTGATGGAAATCTTTGTATGACTCTAGATAGCACATTATTAAAAGATAAATGGGATAAGAAAATAGAAGAAGTTAAAATAATAAACATTGATTCAAATACCATAGATTTAGATTGTCTTAAAGAAGACTCCTATGGTGCGATAGATGAAAGCCTTTCGACATTAAAAGATTTAGACCACTTATACGAAAAAGATGGATTCTTTAGAATAGAAGATAATTGGCTTTATATGAAAAAATATTATTACGCTAAATTTGGAGTTGAAAAATCCATTAAAAGACTATTTAAAAACAATAGTAGTACCACAGAATTTAATTATAAAGATTATTTAAAGAGTGGTAGTACTTTTTGTTTAAGTAGAGGACAAGAAAAAGCTATAGTTGAAGGATTAAAACATAGTCTAATTATTACAGGAGGACCTGGTACAGGTAAGACTACATCTATTGTGTTTTTGTTAATTGGACTTTTAAAACAAGATATAAATAGAAAAATATATCTTACAGCTCCATCAGGGAAAGCTGCTCAAAGAATGAAGGAAAGTATTCTAAAAAATCTTTTAAATGTTAAAGATTGCGAAGAACTTGAAGCACTTAAAGCGCTAAATTTAGATGGTAAAACAATCCATGGACTTTTAGAAACGAATAGTGAAGGTATATTTAAGCATAATAAAAATAATCAATTCGAAAAAGCTATTTTTATTATCGATGAAGCATCTATGATAGATGTTGAAATATTTAATTCACTTCTACAAGCTATAAGAGATGGTTCACTTGTTTATATAATGGGTGATAAGAACCAACTACCATCTGTTGATGTAGGTGCGGTATTTAGCGATTTGTTAGATGTGCTACCAGAATTTGTAGTAGAACTTGATGAATCAAAAAGATTTGAAATGGGATCTAGCATTTATAATCTTGCAGAAGCTATTAATAATGGAAATGATCTTAATATAGATGATTCTATGTGGAAAAGTTGCGATGACTTTATAGTTTCAACAAGCGATGATAAATTTCCTATTTATTATTATAGTGATATAACATCTAATGATAATTTGATGATGGAAAAAGTAATTAGTGTATGGAGAGATAGTTTCTATAATAATTTAAAAGATAAATTTAGTAATTTAGATGAGGGTAGTAATTTCAATTTATTATTTAAGGAAAGTGAAAATGCTAAAATACTTTGCGCTGAAAACAAAGGCGTAAGAGGAGTAGTAGAAATCAATAGGCTTATAAGAAAAATAAATAATAATAAGAAAAATATGAATTCTTATTCCCCAGGGGAAATAGTCATGATTTCAAAGAATGATAAAACTCTAGATTTATATAATGGAGACTGTGGAATTATTACTCAGTTTAAAGATGATGATACACTATATTTGATGGTTCAAAAAACAGCTAATTTTATATCTAGCGATGGTAAGAAAACAGATAAAATATTTAAACTTGGTGAATTTGTATTTTATCCAATTCGTTTAATCCCATCTGATGAAATAGATTTAGCATACGCTATTACTATTCATAAATCACAAGGGTCTGATTACAAAAATATTCTTGTAATATTACCAAAGAATATCAATCATCCACTTGTAAATAGACAAATAGTTTATACTGCGATTACAAGAACTAAGGGTAGTACGTACATAGTTTCAAACATTAATACGCTTGATAAAGCAAAAAATACAAAATTACAAAGAGATACTAATATAAGAATCGAGGCATAATTATGAAATTTATTGATAGTCATATTCATATTTGTAAATATATAAATGGTTTTGGCGCAAGAGGAGAATTAATCCCTCTTGGAAATGGAATGGTAGAGTATGCGGATGGTAAAAGGTTTAGAATAATTCCTGAAGGAATGGGAGATTATGGTTTCTCTTTAGAAACAGCTATTAAAGTCCTAGATGAAAATAAGGTAGATAAAGCTGTAATACTTCAAGGAAATTATTTAGGATATCAAAATTTATACGCATATGAGGCTATGCAAAAATATCCAGAACGTATTAAGGCAGCCGCAACTTTTGATCCGTTTGCATATGAAAGAGAATCAATTGTAAATCATTTATTTAATGAATTAAATTTTAAAATAATAAAACTTGAATGTTCATCAGGTAGTGGATTTATGGCTAACCATAAATTTAGACTTGATTGTGATGAGATGCAATATATTTATAAACTTGCAGAAGACAAAGGGATAGTTCTTGTTATGGATATAGGAAGACCAGGAAGTGTGTCTTATCAAGTTGATATTTTAAGAGAAATGGTTAAAAAATATGATAAAGTAACCTTTGTAATATGTCATCTTATGGCACATCAAATAGGTCAAATGGACTTATTAAAAGAAAACTTACCTAAGTTTAAAAGAGATAATGTATATTTCGATTTAGCATCAGTTATTAACAACACTAAAGAAGAATATCCATACCCCGTTGCGTTATCATACATCAAAGAAGCTATAAATATAGTTGGTAGTGACCATATAATGTGGGGTACTGATATGCCATCAGGTATTAAAGTAAATAATTATGAAAAGAATATATCATATATTCTAGATTCAGATTTATTTAGTGAAAGCGAAAAAGAAGATATATTTTATAATACCGCAAACAAGGTATATTTTGGTGAAAAATAAAATAAGTGGTATAATATACTAAAGAGATTTAGGAGGAATTTATTATGTCACAAAGATTTATGTTAAATGAAACATCATATCATGGAAAAGGAGCTATTGAAAATATTGTTCCTGAAATATTAGGTAGAGGATTTAAAAGTATACTAGTGTGTACAGATCCTGATTTATTAAAGTTTGGAGTTACAACTAAGGTAACAAAGCTTTTAGATGAATCTAACATTAAATATGAAATATTTCATGATATTAAACCAAACCCAACAATTGAAAATGTATTAAACGGAGTAGAAGCTTGTAAGAAGGTAGAGGCTGATGCAATCCTTGCGATTGGTGGAGGATCATCAATGGATACTGCGAAAGCTATTGGAATTATTATTACAAACCCTGAATTTAGCGATGTTAGATCGCTTGAAGGAGTAGCTCCTACTAAGAACCCTACTCTTCCAATAATTGCGGTTTCAACAACTGCCGGAACTGCAGCAGAAGTTACAATCAATTATGTTATAACTGATGTTGAAAAGAAGAGAAAATTTGTATGCGTAGACCATCACGATATGCCTGTTGTAGCGATTGTTGACCCAGACATGATGGCATCAATGCCTAAAGGTTTAACAGCATCTACAGGAATGGACGCCTTAACTCACGCAATTGAAGGATATATTACACGTGCTGCATGGGAAATGAGTGATATGTTCCATATTAAAGCTATTGAACTTATTGCAAAAAGCCTTCGCCTTGCGGTAGAAAATGATTCAAAAGGAAGAGAAGGAATGGCTTTAGGTCAATATATTGCAGGTATGGGATTTTCTAATGTAGGACTTGGAATTGACCATGCGATGGCTCATACATTATCTGCATACTATGACGTTCCACATGGTGTAGCATGTGCAATGTTACTTCCAATTGCGATGGAATTTAATAAAGATGTATCAGGAACTAAGTATAAAGATATTGCGGAGGCATTTGGAATAGACACTAATGGTATGAGTGAAGATGAATATAGAACTGAAGCAATCAACGCTGTTAAAAAATTATCAGAGGATGTAGGAATTCCTAAAAAATGCGCAAGCATTAAGGAAGAAGATTTAGTTTCATTATCAGAGGATGCACTAAAAGACGCATGTTACCCTGGTAACCCTAAGGAAGCTAGTCTTGATGATGTTATGTCTATGTTTAGACAATTAATGTAGTAATGAAAAATATAGATAAAACATTTAGATTCGATAATTTAAAAATAGATTCTTTATGCACGATATCAAAAACAATATCAAAAGGTGAAACTAGCAGTATTATATTATTTAAAAACGCTAAAGGGACATCTATATCAAAAGAAGGCTATGACTATCCTAAAATATTTGTGTTGTTTAGTGGTAATATAGAACTTAAGAACCATAATGAATCATATGATTTAAATAAATATGATATGATTATGATAGATGATAAGTCTATGATTGATACATGCATGAAAGATGATAGTGTTTATTTTGAAATCAATTTGCTAGGAGAGATAGAAATGAATGGTTTAATAGAAAATAAAGTTTATAACTTAAAAGATTTAATCGAATACGAAAGTGGTAGTGTTAAAAATTTTGATGTAATGTCAAATGATAACACAGTAATGTGTCTTATGGCACTTGATGAAGGTGAAGAGTTAAGTGAACATAGAGCACCAGGTGATGCTATAATCACTATTTTAGATGGTGAAATGATTTTAGGATATGAAGGAGTAGAATACAATTTAAAAGAAGGAGATTCTTTCTCATTTAAGAAAAATGGACGTCATTATCTAAAAGCTACAAAGAAGTTTAAAATGTTATTAATACTTGAGAAAAACAAGGATTAATCATGAATAAAGTATATAAGAGATCGTTGTTTAATGAGATTTTGTTCTTTATAGTGTGTCTTGGTGTTTTTATTCCAGATGCTAAACTTTTAAAAGTTATATTAAGCGAGAAAAAAGTTGATAGTTTAGTTATTATAATGTTTGCGGTTTGTTTAGTACTCACTATAATTTTTTTACTTGCGTTCATACTTGAATGCATTAGAAAAAAAGATGCGATTAAGGTTACTGATGAAAATATAGTTATTCAAGAATTTAAAAGAACAGTAGTTCCAATTGCAAATGTTAAAGAAATTAAATATAGAAACGCATATGCAGGATTTTTAGGTGCTATGAGTAGTGGAGATTTGTTTATTACAACAAAAGATGATAAAAGAATAAGAGTCAAAGATTTAAGAAATGTTAGGAATGTTTGTTCTGAACTTACAAAATTAATAAATAAAGATTAATAAGAAATGGTGATAAGCCATTTCTTTTTGTTATGAAAAGAATCTATTTTTTTATTATTTTATACATATTACCATCAAAATCTATAATACCTTCTTTTTTCATTTTATTTAATTCGGCTGATAATGCGCTACGTTCAAGTCCTAAATATGTCGCAAGTTCCTGTTGTGTAAAAGGTATTTTAAAATAAGTGCTTTTGTTTTTTGATATATTTTTTAAGTATGCATAAATTTTTTCACGTGTTTTAGATTTACATAATATTGTAATTCTTTTTTCTTTTTTATTTAGGGCCTCACTCATATTTAAAAATGTCATCTTCATACAATCAATATGTCTTTTACATCTATTTTGGCATGGTGTTGTAAAACGAAATCTATTACATGCGATGACATACATATCTGTTTTGGCGATTAACTCAACCGGGTATGTTTCGCTATCTAAAAACTCCATTCCAAATATGTCGTTTTTAACATATGATGAAATAAGAGCAGTTTTACCATCTTTATCATAGGATTTACTCCAAGCTTCACCATAAGCAATTATATAAATATATTTTGTATCATCACCAATAGATATTATTACTTCACTTTTGTTAAAGTGCATAAGCTTTGCGGAAAAACATCTTAATATTGCGTGATAGTCAATGCTTTCTAAATCTTTAAAGTATTTTGTTTGCTTAATTAAATCTCTCATGTTATATTAATGTTGGAATTCCAACACCTCCGGTAAAAAAATTATACTATATTATTTATAGACATTCAATAAAAAATAGGAAAGAGGTTAAAACATGAACGTTATTAAAAGAAGTGGTAAAGAAGTACATTTCGATGATTCAAAAATCTATAATGCGATTGTAGGCGCAAATGAATCAATCGATGAAAAATCTGCTAGACTAAATGAAGAACAAATTCATAAAATAGTAGAAGATGTTCTTCTAAAGTGTAAAGGGCTTGGAAGAGCTGTTGGAGTTGAAGAGATTCAAGATTTTGTAGAAGAAGAAATTTTTGAAAAGGGAGCTTTTAAGGTTGCTAAATCTTATATCACATATAGATATAGACACCAATTAATGCGTCAAAGTAATACAACAGATGATTATATCTTATCTTTACTTGATGGAGATAATGAGGAAGTTAAACAAGAGAATTCTAATAAAAACCCATCTGTAGTATCAGTACAAAGAGACTATATGGCTGGTGAAGTATCAAAAGATATTACTAATAGATTCTTACTTGATGATGATATTAAACAAGCACATAAGAATGGTATTATTCATTTCCATGATGCAGATTATTTTGCGCAACATATGCACAATTGTGACCTTGTAAATCTTGAAGATATGTTGCAAAATGGAACAGTTATATCACAAACATTAATTGAAAAACCACATAGTTTTTCAACAGCTTGTAATATTGCGACACAAATTATTGCGCAAGTTGCGTCATCACAATATGGAGGACAATCAATATCTCTTACACATTTAGCTCCATTTGTGGATATTTCAAGACAAAAGATTAAAAAAGAAGTTATTGAAGAATTTACTAAATTAAATATAAATGCCACAGAAGAACAAATCAAACAAATTGTAGAAGACAGACTTCGTAAAGAAGTTGAAAGAGGAGTACAAACTATTCAATATCAAGTAGTAACTCTAATGACTACAAATGGTCAAGCACCATTCATTACTGAATTTATGTATTTAAATGAAGCTAAGAATGAACAAGAAAAAGCAGATTTAGCGTTAATTATTGAAGAAACATTAAAACAAAGAATAATTGGAACGAAAAATGAAAAAGGTGTTTATATTACACCAGCATTCCCTAAAATTATTTATGTACTTGAAAATGATAATATTGAGGAAGGACAACCTTATTACTATTTAACTGAATTAGCCGCAAAATGTACTGCAAAACGTATGGTTCCAGATTACATTTCAGAAAAAGTTATGTTAGAAAACAAGATTGATAAGAATGGTGAAGGTCATTGTTTCACTTGTATGGGATGTAGATCATTCTTAACACCTTATGTAGATGATAATGGTAAACCTAAATATTACGGAAGATTTAATCAAGGGGTTGTTACAGTAAATCTTGTTGATATAGCTTGTAGTTCAGGCCATGATATTAATAATTTCTGGAAGATTTTTGATGAAAGAATGAATTTATGTCATAAGGCTTTACGAATTAGACATGAACGCCTTCTTGGAACTAAATCTGATGTAGCGCCTATTTTATGGCAATATGGAGCTTTAGCTCGTCTAAAAAAAGGTGAGACAATTGATAAACTTTTATATGGAGGATATTCTACAATATCTTTAGGTTATGCAGGACTTTGGGAAACAGTATACTATTTAACTGGTAAAAAGCTTACTGAAAAAGAAGGTGAAGAAATGGGTCTTCAAATTCTTGAAAAATTAAATTGGTATACAAACAAGTGGAAGGAAAAGGAAAATATTGATTATTCATTATATGGAACACCACTTGAATCTACTACATATAAGTTCGCAAAATCATTACAAAAACGTTTTGGTATAATTGAAGGAGTAACAGATAAGAATTATATTACAAACTCATACCACGTTCATGTAACAGAAGATATTGATGCGTTCTCAAAACTAGCGTTAGAATCTAAATTCCAAAAATTATCTCCAGGTGGAGCTATCTCCTATGTTGAAGTTCCTAATATGCAACAAAATATTCCAGCCGTATTATCAATAATCAAATTTATTTATAATAATATAATGTATGCGGAATTAAATACTAAGTCTGATTACTGTCAAATTTGTGGATATGATGGTGAAATAAAGATTGTGACTGATAATAATGATAAATTGGTATGGGAATGTCCAAATTGTCATAATAGAGATCAATCAAAGATGAACGTTGCGCGTAGAACTTGTGGATATATTGGTTCTCAGTTCTGGAATCAAGGACGCACACAAGAAATTAAAGATCGTAAATTACACTTATAAGATTATGGTGGGCAAATATTGCCTACCATATTTTTATTTTTAATATATAATTAATATATGGGGTGATGTGATTTGAACAAACAAATAGCAAACGAAATTATCGATGAATATTTTAATAAAAAGAAACATACAACAGCAGATAAAGAAGATTTAATAGAAGCCTATAAGTTTTTAAGTGATGAAGGGGACATAGAAGCTAGTGTAGCACTTGGTGGAATATATTATGAACATAAAAAGTTTCAGTTGGCTGAAAAATATTATTTGATTGCGGCTGAAGCAGGTAGTATAAGAGCTATGACAAGCCTTGGGTATGTGTATTACTATGGAAGAGTAGGAAGTCCTGATTATGAGCGTGCTTTTAAATATTATAAAATGTCATCGGATATGGGGTGTATTGAATCAACCTATAAACTATCAGATATGTATAAGAATGGTTATTTTGTAAAACAAGACCATGAAAAAGAATATGAATTATTATTAAAAGCTCAAGAAATGCTTGAAACTAATAATGATTTGATTAATTATGGACCAGATATTCTTACAAGAAGATCGAACCATGAATTTAGAAAAGGAAATATTGATAAAGGAATTGAACTTTTATATAAAGCGCGTCATATACTATGTATAAGATTAAAATATAATCCAACATGGTGGGGAGATATGACAATTATGACAAGACTTGTTGAAAACTTATATAAATATGATTCAGACATGAAATATGATAAATCAATTTATAATTTATTAAATCTTACCAAAAATGATGGTAGGTATAAATTTTCAACTCGTGGGAAAATATATGAAATAACAGCTGAAAAAGATGAAGAAATTACAGCTATTCTATTTGATGGTAAATGGTATAAGAGCATTCAAGAATTTTTCACTGGTGCAAAAATAGATGGATACATTATAAATCAAATCGCAGAAGAATTGAGGTTGGTATAATATGGAAACAGATCTTAAAGAGGAATTTACATATGTTGTATTAGAATATCAAAATTCAATGTTTCTAGCGAACGATATCGAAAGAAAATATAATGCGTGTTTTGGAATACTTGAAGTAGATAAATTTAAAACAACTATAGATATAATTAAACTAAAGAAAAAAATAGCTTATATAATAGCTATGAAAAATAATAATATGCCAATCGATGAAAATGTCATGGAAAGTTATGCTGAAAGTGAATTAGAAAAAGAAAATTTAATGTATGAAAAACTTTTAGAAAATGTTAAAAAATCAAAGATGACTTTCTCTATGTCAGATGAAGATGAAAAAGCATTAAAGAAGATATACTATAAAATAGCTAAACTTATCCATCCAGATCTTCATCCAAATTATGCCCTAGATGATGAAATAAAAGAATTATGGAATAAAACATTAATGTGTTATGAAACAGGCAATATAGAGGAGTTAAATTTAGTGTTAGAAGCAGTTCTTGTAAAAACTAATGGAAATACAGAAATTGACGATAAAGATTTAGAATCAAAAATTATTGAATATAAAAAACGTATTGAAAAGATAAGAACAACTAAACCATATATATTAGAAAGATATTTAGTTGATACTTATACTATAAATGAACATAAAAATGAACTTGGTGAAGAAATATCAAAACTAAAAGAATATAAAGAAGCATTAGAAGAACAGGTAAGTTTTTATCTAGAAGGAGGAAATCTTTATGCCTAATGATTTAAAAAAACTAGATAACGACATAATGAAATTC
>CAVCDW010000065.1:0-24610 GCA_963601055.1 Elusimicrobiaceae bacterium | reverse complement strand
TTTTTTATTTGACCTAAAATTTCAAATTTTCAGGAATTTAACTTTTCATTCAACGTAAATATAAATTTTTTTCAATATTTAACTTAATTATTATTTTTTATATAGTAATATTCATTAACAAAAAATTAAAATATCTAATAAAATGTGATAAAATAGGATAGTATAATTAATTATAAAAGAATTTGGGTGTACATAATGACAATAGATGAAGTTTTAAGAGAAGATTTATCTCCGATGATGCAACAATATTATGATATAAAAAAACAAAATATGGATTCAATTGTATTTTACCGTGTTGGTGATTTTTATGAAATGTTTTTTGATGATGCATATGTTGCGGCAAGAGAGTTAGAATTACAATTAACAGGAAAAGATGCTTCTATGGAAGAAAGAGTTCCTATGGCCGGAATTCCTTTTCATGCATATCAAATGTATGCATTAAAACTTTTAGATAAAGGATATAAGGTAGCTATCGTTGAACAAACAGAAGATCCAACGAAAGCTAAAGGCCTTGTAAAAAGAGATGTTATAAAAATATTAACTCCTGGTACTACAGTAGATACTGATATAAATTCTAAGACTAATAATTACATTGTATCACTAACTGCTATAAAAAAAGGTTATGCGTTTTGTTATGCAGATGCTACAACAGGAGATGTATTTATTACAAAAGTTGTAAGTTCTTCAATGCTCTTTAATGAAATATTATCAATACATGCCAAAGAAGTTGTTGTACCTAGCAAATTAAAATTAGATTTTTTAAATAAATTAAATAAGAATTATGGCGTTGTTATATCTTATGAAGATAATGATAAAATTCCAGATTACTTAGAATATGTCTCAGATGGCGTTGAAGATGATCTAAAGAAAGCATTAGGTATGTTATTAAACTATTTAACATATACAATCAAATCATCTTTAGTACATTTAAAGAATGCAGTATATTATGAATCTAAAGATTATTTAAGATTAGATCCTTTTACAAAAAGAAATCTAGAATTAACTGAAACATTAAGACAAAATCAACAAGCAGGTTCCTTATTATGGCTTTTAGATAAATGTCAAACAGCTATGGGTTCTAGAATGTTACGTCTTTGGATAGATAGACCACTTATAAATATTTCATTAATTAATAAGCGTTTAGATTTTGTTGAAACTCTAACTAATGATTATCTTACAAAAGAAGAAATAAAAAACTCATTAAAAACAGTTTATGACTTAGAACGTATTGTAGGACGTATTTCACTAGGTACTGCAAACGCTAAAGATTTGGTACAACTAAGAAAAAGTTTATCTAATATTCCAAATCTAAAAGATGCGGTATTAAAACTAAATACTAAACATACAACTGAAATCGCAACTTTAATTGACCCACATAGTGATTTATATATGTTATTAGAAAAATCATTAAATGATGATGTGCCACTGTCTGTTAAAGAAGGTGGAATGATAAAAGAAGGATATAATGCTGAACTTGATGAATTGAAAAGTGTTTCTAAAAATTCAAAAGATTGGATAATGAATTATGAAAAGAAAACACGTGAAGAGACAGGAATTAATGGTCTAAAGGTTGGATATAATAGAGTATTCGGATATTATATTGAAGTTACGAAATCATATCTTCCTCTTGTAAAAGAAGAATTTGGATTTGAAAGAAAACAAACACTTGCGAATGCTGAAAGATATATAACAGAAGATTTAAAGAAATATGAGCATATTATTGTAGGTGCGGATGAAAAAATAATAAATCTTGAATATGATTTATTCACCCAATTAAGAGAAGAAACAAAAAAATATTCTCAAAGTCTACAAGTACTTGCTAACGCTATTAGTATGGTCGATTGTTTTGTATCTTTATCTGAAGTAGCTGTTTCGAATAATTATGTAAGACCTGAAATGATTGAAAACAGAGAAATTACAATTATAAACGGACGACACCCTGTAGTAGAAAAAGTTATATCAAATAGTGAATATGTAGAAAACGATGTTATTATTAATGAATATAACACCTTACTTATTACAGGACCTAATATGTCAGGTAAGTCAACATATATGCGTCAATTAGCTTTAATTTCTATAATGGCTCAAATTGGCTCTTTTGTGCCAGCTGAAACCGCAAGACTTTGTATATTTGATCAAATATTTACACGTATTGGCGCATCTGATGATTTAATAAGCGGTCAATCAACATTTATGGTTGAAATGTCAGAGGCTAATTATGCGATTAAAAATGCAACAAAAAATAGTTTAATATTATTTGATGAATTAGGAAGAGGTACTTCAACATATGATGGTATGGCAATAGCTCAAGCCATTATAGAGTATATTCATGATAAAATATCATGTGTACTTTTATTTAGTACACATTATCATGAACTTCAAGCACTAGAATTCAAATTAAAACATTTAAAAAATATTCATGTATCTGCTAAAGAAACAAAAGATAGCGTAGTATTCTTGCATAAGGTTTTAGATGGTGGTGCAGATAAATCTTATGGTATAAACGTTGCTAAATTAGCAGGACTTCCTAAGTCTTTAATTGAACGTGCTACTAAAATATTAGAATCACTTGAAGATAATAATTTAAATAAAAAAATCAATTTAGATTTATTTAATTTTGATGAATACGAACAAAAAGAAGAAAATGTAGAGGATAGTAAAGAAAAAGAAATAATAGAAGCTCTTGATAGTATTAATGTTGATGAATTAAGTCCAAGAGATGCGCTTAATTTCTTATATGAACTTAAAAAAATGAGGTGATTTAATGCCTAAAATTAATCAACTTGATTCCCATTTAGCCAACATGATAGCGGCTGGAGAAGTAGTTGAACGTCCGGCATCAGTTGTAAAAGAATTAGTTGAAAATTCAATAGATGCAGGATCAACACACATCACTGTGTCAGTTGTTGAAGCAGGAATTAAGGAAATAACCGTAATTGATAATGGTTGTGGTATGTCTAAAGAAGACGCTTTATTATCTTTTGGAAGACACGCAACATCTAAAATAAAAAATGAAAGAGATTTATTTAGAATAAACACTCTAGGGTTTAGAGGAGAAGCGGTTCCATCAATCGCATCAGTATCAGAATTTGTTTTACTTACATCTGAAGGTGTTGATGGATACGAAGTAATATATAAAGGTGGTACTAAAATATCAGATGTTCCTAAAGCTTCTAAAAAAGGAACTACTATTACAGTTAAAAATTTATTTTATAATACACCAGCAAGATTAAAATATTTAAAGAGTGTATCAACAGAACTAGCAGCAATTTCAGAGATTATGCAAAAGTTTGCGCTAAGTAATCCAAATATTTCTTTTACCTTAATAAATGAAGGAAATAAAATATTAGAAACATCAGGTAAAGGTGATCTTGTTAGACTTTTTGGTGAAATATATGGATATAATGTAGCTAAAAATTTAATAATTAGTGAATTTAAAAACTTTTCATATGAAATTAAACTAGTACTTGTTAAATCTATGATTAATCGTTCAAACAAAAAAGAAATGACAACTATTTGTAATAATAGATATGTTAAATCTTATAAGTTTAATGACGCAATCAAAGAAGCTTATGATACATATATTCCTCATACAAGATATCCTATATCATGTATATATTTAACACTTGAACCAATGCTTGTAGATGTTAACGTACATCCTTCAAAAGCTATTATTAAAATATCAAATGAAGACGAAATCGCATCTACATTAAAAGGCATGACACAAAAATTATTAAAAGAATCAAATCTAATTCCTTTGATAAAAGAAGAAAAGAATGAACATACTTTTAGCCAACAATCATTTATTAACGAAGAATTTGATAATAAAATAATTGATACTAAAATAAATGAAGAAATTAAAGAATACGAAAATAAATTAAATGAAGATGCACTAAATTACGACGAAGATAAGAAAGTCGTTTTAGAAGAGGTAGAAGAAGTTAAAGAAGATGATAAATATTTATCACCTAATATGCAAAAAACTGCAAGACTTCCATATTTAGAATATGTAGGACAACTTCAAGGTACATATCTTATTTTTCAAAATGAAGAAGGCGCATATATAATAGATCAACATGCGGCTGCTGAAAGAATAAATTATGAAAAATATTATAATTTATTATCTCATCCAACAAAAGCTACTACAAAACTTCTTATTTCTTATCCACTTGAATTTAGTACTCAAGAAATGATATTTGTTGAACAAAATCTAGATAAGCTTAATGAAATTGGAATTGTGATGGACCAAATATCTACTAATGCATATGCCGTGCGTGAAGTTCCTTATTGGATGGATTTTGATAATATTGATGTATTTATTCACAATTTGATTGATGATTTCTATCAAGACAAAGATATTAGCATTATTAAACAAAGAGATAGAATATCAAAACAAATAGCTTGTAAATCATCAATTAGAGCTAATCGCAAGGTAACATCAGAAGAAGCTTTAAATCTTGTTCTAGAACTTAATAAATGTAATAATCCTTATACTTGTCCTCATGGACGACCAACTATTATTAAACTTGAAAACAAATATTTTGAAAAATTATTCTTAAGGGAAATGTAATATGAATAAAGTTATTGCAATCATTGGACCTACAGCAATAGGTAAAACAAAAATCTCAATAGAACTAGCATTAAAACTAGGATTAGAAATAATTTCAGGTGATAGTGTTGCAGTTTATAAAGGTCTTGATATTGGTAGTGCTAAACCAACGAAAGAAGAAATGAAAGGTGTTAAACATCATTTGATAGATGTATTAGATGCTAACATGCAATATGATGTTGCCGAATTTCAAACTGAAGCTAGAAAAATAATAGATGAAAATAAAAACGTAATCATTTGTGGTGGTACAGGGCTATATATTCAAAGCGTTATATATGATTATAAATTCAGCGCAAGTAAACGAGATCAGAGTTTTGAAGAAAAATTCAAAAATTATTCTAACGATGAATTATATGATTATTTGTTATCATTAGATAAAAATATTGATACAACTAAAATACATAGAAATAATAGAAAAAGAGTTTTAAGAGCTATAGAAATATTTAATGAAACAAATAAAAGCGTATCTGAACAAAATGCACTAAAAAAGCCACTTTATGATGCATACGTCGTATACTTAAACATTAGCGATAGAGAACTTTTATACGAAAGAATAGATAAAAGAGTAGATAAGATGATATTAGATGGGCTAGTTGATGAAGTATATTCTCTATATCAAAAAGGAATATATCCACATGCAATCGGATATAAAGAATTAGTGCCTTATTTTCAAGGGGATATAACACTTGAAAGCGCAATAATAGAAATCAAAAAGAATTCAAGGCATTTAGCTAAAAGACAAATGACATGGTTTAAAAATCAAATGCCATCACATTTTTATGAAGTAAACCTAGATAATATTGATGAAACAATTAACAATATTTATAAAGATGTATTAGAATTTTTAAAGGAGAATTAATATGAATATTTATTTAATAGGTATGCCAGGCTGTGGTAAAACTACCGTTGGTAAAAAACTTTCAGAAGAAATAAATTTTAAATATGTTGATTTAGATAAATATATTGAAGAAAAAGTTTCAAAAACAATCCCTGAAATCTTTGATAGTGTTGGTGAAGATGGTTTTAGAGCGCTTGAGAAAGAAGCTTTAAATGATTTTATGCATAAAGATTCTTATATACTCTCATGTGGTGGAGGTATTATTAAAAATTTAGATAATAAAAAACTTATGAATGGCAAGGTAATATTCATCGATGTTGATATTTTAGATTTAAAAGAAAGAATTTTAAACGATAAAGAAAACATAAGACCAATGTTTAGAACTAAAACTGTTGAAGAATTATATTCTGAAAGATATGATAAATATTTATATTTTAAAGATATTATAGTTAAAAACAATAATGTGCTAGATGCAGTATCTGATATAGTAAAGGAGTTAGATTTATAATGAGCAAAAAGAAAATATTAGTTATAAATGGTCCTAATTTAAATATGTTAGGACAAAGAGATAAAAATCATTATGGTAGTGTTACATTACCTGAAATTTGTGAAATGATGAAAAAAGAAGATTATTTTGATTACATCTTTTTTCAATCAAATCATGAAGGGGATATCATAGATAAAATTCAATTTGCAGATTGTGACGCAATAATAATAAACCCAGGTGCTTATACTCATACATCGGTTGCGATTCATGATGCACTAGAAATAAAAAAATGTGAAAAAGTAGAAGTACATTTATCAGATGTTGATAATAGAGATGATTTTAGAAAAATTAATTTCATTAGAAGTGTATGTACACATACAGTATCAGGTTTAAAAGAATATTCTTACATTGAAGCTATCAAGTATTTGAAAGAAATCCTATTATAATTAAAAAAATTGAAAAAAATTTTTATATGTGATATAATTTTATTGTTAGATAAAAAAGAAGGAGAAATTTTATGATTAAAGTTAATGACTTAAAAAATGGTGTTGTAATTGAATACGACGGAAAATTAATGCAAATTGTTGAATTTATGCACGTATTACAAAATAAAGTTGCATATGTTCGTGTTAAAATGAAGAATTTAAGAACAGGTGCAGTTATGGAAACAGCTCTTAAGGGATCTGATTCAGCATTCAAGAGATGTTTCATTGATAAGAGAAGTATGCAATATATTTTCTCTTCAGGAGATACATATACATTTATGGATCTTGAAACTTATGAACAAATCGAAGTTCCAGCTTCTCATATTGAGTGGGAAAAGAATTTCTTAGTTGAAGGACAAAATGTAGAAATCACTTCTTATGAAAGTGAAATTCTAGGAGTTAACCTTCCAGATAAAATCACTCTTACTATTACAGAATGTGATCCAGCTGTTAAGGGTGATACAAAGACTAATGCATTAAAAGATGCAGTAGTTGAAACAGGATTAAAAATTAAGGTACCTTTATTCATTGAAAATGGTACAAGAGTTATAATCAGTACTGCAGATGGTTCATACTGCGGACGTGAACAAAATTAATTGGTAAAAATTTAAAAGGAGCATACTATAAAACAATATTTCGGAGCATTACCTAATGCATAGAAGGATATTGTTTGATTAGTTATTATAAAAATTGGACATACAAACGGTGGTTTTGAGTACATCATTTACACAAAAAGAAGGAATCTTTCTTGCGATAATTTTATTATGTATAATTTTATCTGCATTTTTCTCAATGTCAGAAACTGTTTTCTCTTCTGTAAATTCAGCTAAAATTAAAACAGCTGTAGAAGATAGAAAAGCAGGGTCTAAGAAAGCTTTATATTTGACAGATAATTTCGATAAAACACTTACAACGTTATTAGTTGGTAATAATATCGTGAATACACTCATGACTGTTTTATCAGTGCCTTTATTTGCGTCATTCATTAAAAATGAAAGTTATGTTTCACTAGTATCGACTATTGTAATGACAGTGGTATTATTAGTACTTGGTGAAATAACTCCAAAGATGATTGGTAAGAAATATTGTGATTCTATTTGTTTTAAAATAGCAGGTATTATTTATGTATTTACAATAATACTATTCCCTCTTGTAATTATATTTAGAGCACTTCAAAAATTAATATCTGGTAAGAAACAATCTACTGCTGATGAAATATCAGAAGATGAATTAAATACAATTCTTGATACAATGGAAGATGAAGGACAAATTGAAACAGATGAACATGAAATTATAAAGAATGTTTTTGATCTTAACGATAGAACTGCAGAAGATATTATGGTTCATAGAATGGACGTTGTAGCTATAGATGTCGAGTCTTCAGTAGAAGAAATTAGAGAAACATTACTTGAAGTTCAATATTCTAGACTTCCAGTTTATGAAGGAGATAAAGATCATATAATTGGTATTTTATATGAAAGAGAATTTTTATCTGAATGCTTAAAAGGAAATAAAGTTAACATTAGAAAAATAATGCGACAACCTAAATTTGTTTCAAAGGCTATGCATGTTGATGAACTAATTAAGGAAATGCAAAGAAGTAAAACTCATATTGCGATAGTATTAGGTGAGTATGGTGATACACTTGGTATTGTTACAATGGAAGATGCGCTAGAAGAAATAGTTGGAGAAATATATGATGAGTATGATGAGGTTGAACCTGATCGTGCTAAAATTACAAAACTTTCTGATGATTCTTACGTAGTAGATGGCGAAATATATGTTGATGATTTATTTGAGGAATTAGAGTTAGGAGCTGTTCCTGATGAAACTACTAAAACTCTTTCAGCGTGGCTTTTTGAACAATTTGAAAATCTACCTAACGTTGGTGATGTTAAGGTAATTCCTGTATCTTATACAAAACAAAATAGCGATACTGGTGAATACGAAGATTATAATAAAAATGTTTCTTTCGAGGTAAGTGAAGTTGATGATGTTAGAATTAAGACAGTCAAAATCACTATTACTGACCAAGATAGTGAAATAAAAAATGAGGAAGAATAGGAAAACCTATTCTTCTTTTTATAACAATTATTTACAAATAAAAATTATAATGTTATAATAAAAATTGAAATAATATTTATGAGGTAGCTTAGTATGAAATTAAACGATAGAGGTTTATTAATTGTATTATCTGGACCTTCAGGTGTTGGTAAAGGAACTGTAAGAAAAGCTTTATTTAACATGCCAGGACATAATCTTGAATATTCTATAAGTATGACAACTAGAAAACAAAGACCAGGCGAAGTCGATGGTAAAGATTATTACTTTGTTACACGTGAAGAATTTGAAAAACGTATCAGCGAGCATAAATTCTTAGAATATGCAGAATTTGTTGGAAACTATTATGGAACACCACTTGATCTTGTTAATGAAAAATTACAACAAGGACATGAAGTAGTTCTAGAAATAGAAGTACAAGGAGCTCTTCAAGTTAGAGAAAAGTGTCCTGATGCAGTGTTTATATTCTTAGCTCCACCTTCGAAACAAGCACTTTATGACAGACTTCGTTCAAGAGGTACTGAATCAGAAGAAGTTATTGAACAAAGAGTGAAGAAAGCTGATAAAGAATTCCAACTTGCCTACAAATATGATTATATTGTGGTTAATGATACAGTTGAGAATGCGGCTGATAGAATACGTGCGATTATTCGTGCTGAACACGCAAGAACTGAACGTTCTATTCATAGTTATATAGATTTATTAAAGTAAAAGGAGATAAAACATATGTCACAAACAAACAAAATCGATGGAATGCGTTACCCATCAGTTGATGAATTATTAAAAAAGGTAGATTCTAAATATAAATTAGCTTATGTAGCTGCACGTAGAGCTAGAATTATTGAAGCAGAAGATGGATATATTGCAGATGGTGTTGATGTTAAGTGTGTAAAACCAGTAGGACAAGCTCTTGAAGAAGTTCTTGCAGGAAAAATTACTATTGATTTCTTACCAGCTGAAACAATTTTCCAATCACAAACATCTGAAGCAGAAGATGAAGAATAATTAATTATTAAATAGGCTATCGTTGATAGCCTTTTCTTTTAAAAAAGGTGATTTTATGAATGATTTAATAAAAGCTAAATTACAACTACTTCCAGAATCTAGTGGTTGTTACTTGATGAAGGATAAAAATAATAAAGTTATATATGTAGGTAAAGCTAAAGTTTTAAAAAACAGAGTAAAATCATATTTTACTGGAGCACATAATGCTAAAACAACACTTTTAGTTTCTGAAATATGTGATTTTGATTATATTATGACATCATCAAATAAAGAATGTTTTATATTAGAAATTAATTTAATAAAACAATATGATCCAAAATATAACATAATGCTTACAGATGATAAATCTTATCCTTATATATTGCTTACGAACGAAGTACACCCAAGACTTCTTGTTACAAGAACGCTTGATAAAAGGAAAATTAAAAATGGACACCTTTTTGGTCCATATCCAAATGTTGGTAGCGCTAGAAAAACTTGTGAATTATTAAATAGAATTTATCCTCTAAGAAAATGTAGAAATATACCTGATAAAGAATGCCTATATTATCATATGCATCAATGCTTAGCGCCTTGTGTCACAAAAGAAGATATTGATTATACAGAATATAAAAGAAGCATTACCAAGTTCTTAAATGGAGATTCATCTGATATCATATCACAACTAAAAAATAAGATGGAGATAGAATCTTCTAATTTAAACTTTGAGATGGCTTTAGAATATAGAGATTTAATTAATGATATAAATAATACTTGTGAAAAACAAAAAATATCTATTTCAGATTTAGAACCAATTGATGTATTTGGATTTTATCATGATGATATTAATTTATCAGTTTGTGTGCTATATATAAGAAAAGGTGTTATAGTTCAAAATTATTATTCTAACTTCCCAATTGTAGGTGATGTTAAAGATGTTGTATCACCATTTATGATGCAGTTTTATTCAGATAAATCAATTATGCCTAAACAAATAGTAATGAATGAAGAATATATGGATGAAGAATTATCAGATGCTTTATCTAATTTAGTTGTAGTCCCTAAAAAAGGTGATAAAAAAGAAATTCTTATAATGGCAGAAAAAAATGCTAAAGAGGCTTTAGAAACAAAGAAAACAATTTATGAAAATAAAGTTGTACGTTCGATGAATACAATTGAGGAACTTGGACGTATTTTAGGCATTGATACTCCATATGTTATAGAAGCCTTTGATAACTCAAACCTATATGGTGAATTCCCTGTTTCAGGAATGGTAGTATTTAAAAATGGTAGACCATCTAAAAAAGACTATCGTAAATATCATGTAAAAACGGTTGTTGGTGCTAATGATTATGAAACGATGAAAGAAATAGTTGGAAGACGTTATAAAAGACTGCTAGATGAAAATAAAGAACTTCCAAATTTAATAGTAATGGATGGAGGACTTATCCAGGTAAATGCTTGTAAAATGGTATTAGATGAAATTGGCGCAAATATAAACGTAATGGGTATAGAGAAAAATGATAAGCATAAAGCATCTAAAATAATATTTAATAATAAAGAAATAGATATAGATAAAAATAGTGATTTATATCTTCTTCTAGCAAACATTTCAGAAACTGTCCATGACTTTGCGATATCATTTTTTAGAAGCACTAAAGCTAAAGGAATGTTTTCATCAAGACTTGATGGAATTAAAGGTCTTGGAGAAAAAGGAAAAGAAAAATTACTTAAACATTTTGTGACAATTGATAACATAAAAAATGCGTCAATTGATGAAATAGTAAGTGTTGGAATAAGCTTAAATATTGCACAAAAAATCATTGAAAAATTAAATGAAAATTAATTTTTTATAATATGCAAATGTAGATATTGTAATATTAAAAAAAATGAGTAAAATAAAAATATCTTTTAAAGAAAAATAAACATTTAAATTTTGTGAAGGGTGATAAAAATGGTTAAAAGATTATTTTCAAAATTAAAAGAAGCAGTATCATCAGTACTGCCAATATCTCTTTTAGTCCTCGTACTATGTGCGACACCTTTAGTTGATTTAAATGCAAAAGAAATTGTTACATTTATAATATGTTCTTTCTTCTTAATATTTGGTATTGCGCTTTTTAACGTAGGTATTGATCTTTCTATTGAACCAATGGGAAAAGAAGTAGGTAGTACGCTTATTAAGACTAAAAAGATGAAACTGATTTTAGGTGTGTGTTTTGCACTTGGAGTTTTAATTACAATTGCAGAACCGGATCTATCGGTACTAGCTAATCAGTTAAAAGATGCGATACCTTCTATGTTTGGCCTATCAGGTAATTATGTTTTAATAATTGCGATAGGACTTGGAGTTGGAATATTTACTATAATTGGTGTTTTAAAAATATTAACTAAAAGAGATTTATCTCAAATATTATTATATTTTTATATGATGTTATTTGCGTTTGCGTCCATCTTGATATTTAAAGGTAATGGTGAATTTATTGCAATATCATTTGACTCTGGAGGAGTTACAACTGGGCCTGTTACAGTTCCATTTATAATGGCTTTAAGTGCAGGATTTAGTATGACTGTTGGTGGAAGAGATAGTAAAGAAAATTCATTCGGATTAATAGCCCTATCATCAATTGGACCTATCCTAATTGTAGTATTATTAGGTCTTACTATAAAGAGTAGTGAACTTGCAAATCTTGTAAAAGATTATAATCAAGAAGCCCCTAATAATTATGGGCTTAATATAAGCGCTTCTTACATATTTGAAGATATTCTTACAAATCTTAAAGATATCTTAATAGCTTTAGGTTTAATATTTGCGTTTTTCATAGTTATTGATTTGATATTCATTAAGTTACCTGCTAAAAATATTAAAGTTATGATTGTAGGAGTTCTATATGAATTAATAGGACTTGTAATGTTCCTTACAGCTGCAAAAATAGGTTTCCTTCCTATTGGATTTAAAATAGGGAAAGAACTAGCTTCAAATAAACCTGCTCTTATAATAATTGGATTTGTTATTGGAGCCTTCACCGTACTTGCAGAACCTGCAGTAAGAACACTTACAAAACAAGTAGATGAAGTAACACTAGGTGCTATTTCAAAGAAAACGTTGTTGGTTGCGTTATCGATTGGTGTAGGTATTTCACTTATGTTATCAATGATACGTATTATATTTGATTTCTCAATACTATATTATGTAATTCCTGGATACTTAATTATTTTTGGACTTTCATTCTTTGTTCCCAAAATATATACAGGTATTGCGGCAGATGCCGGAGGAGTTGCGAGTGGACCACTTACAACATCGTTTGTATTACCACTTGCGATAGGGGCTTGTTCCGTACTTTGTGAACATTCTATTTTTGATAATGGATATGGTATTGTTGCGATGGTTGCGATGACACCACTTATTACAATTCAATTATTAGGATTTAAATCAGTTGTTACTCGTAAGGTGCGTCAAAATAGACGTATTAAAAATATGGAGAAGACTATTGATGATAACACAATCATCAATTTTTAGAGGTGTTATATGGAAGTAAAGAAAAAAGCATTAGATGCGCCAATAAAATTGAAAATGTTAATAACAATAGTAAATAGAAAAAAAGCAGATTTCTATACGTCCGTTCTTGAAGGATTTGATGTTGTAAGTAGTGAAATCGTTTATGGTAATGGACTTGCAAGCCAACAAATTCTTGCATATCTAGGACTAAATAAAACTGAAAAGGCTGTAATATTTTCGATAGTTAAAGAAACTGTTGTTAAAGATATACTTGCGGCATATGAAGATAAATATTTTAAAATAAAAGATGGTAATGGTGTAGCGTTTACCATTCCGTTATCACAAATGATCGGTATAAATGCTTATAAATTCTTATCTAATATGGAGGATTAATTATGGAAAAGTCTAATTTTAATTTAATTGTTGTAATAGTTAATGAAGGATTCTCTAGTGAAGTAATGGATGCGGCACGTGAAGTTGGAGCCAGAGGAGGAACTGTAATTAGAGGAAGAGGTACTGCAAAAGAAGAAACTCTTGCGAAATTTAAAATCTTCATGACACCTGAAAAAGAAATGATTTTAATCCTTGCGGATGATGAAATCAAAGAAGATATTTTAGTTGCTGTAAATAATAAATGTGGACTTAACAGTGATGCACATGGAATTGTATTCACTTTACCTGTTGATGATGTTGTAGGTCTAAAGGCTAAAAAGGTAACAAAAGAAGAAATTGAAAAAGTTGAAGAGGAAAACCTTTTAAAATCTAAGTAGTATTCAACTATAAATTTATTACTTAAATATGAGTGGTGATACCATATGATGTGGTATCACTTTTTTTATAATATTAAATAGATATTAATTCACAAATTGATGTGTAAAAATAAAAAAGAGATTTGAATCTCTTTTCTATAATATCTCTCGCTTGAAGTATCCACGTGTTTCCTTCTTACTATCAAAATAAGAAGTAGCGCTAGAAGGATTATTTAATTTTTCTTGATACATTTTAATAATTCTTTCACATTCTTGTTCATTCTCTACAGTGAATTGTAATCTAACTCTATTAGTAAGCTTTAATATATCTGATAGATTATCAATTAAGTTTAAAGCTTTTTCATTGTAAATATGAGTAATACAATTTTTTCTTGAAGTTAAGAATTTAGAATATGAATCTTCAAGTACATAATCGTGGTTAGCACACTTTCCACATTCTTTATATTTTCTTAATGGACAATATTTAAGTGTCATTAAATTTTGATGTCCATAAACAATTACTTCAACATTAGGGTTAGCATTAAATTTCTTATTATAAGAATCTATAATATCTTTAGTTTCGTTGTAGGACATTTCAAGAGAAATTGTGACTACATCAACGCCACACTTATGTAAGTAGTAAATAGTATCTGAATTACATACATTAAATGAATAATCAGAAACTAGTAATTCATCTTTATTATTTGATTTGTTATAATAGATTCCACCATAACTACCCACAAGAATAGGACCTTTAGTTTTATGATAGTTTGCGTTAACGTATGCTGTATAGTTATCCTCAAAGTAGATTGTTTCAATTCCAAACTTCTTACATACGTCATATTGTGCTTTTGTAGTACAATAAGCAGTAAGTATAGGCTTCTCATTTTTGTAATCTATAATATCAAGATTAACATTATCAATAAAGTCATTTCGTTTATATTGAAAATACGAAGTAATATTTGATACTAAATCACGCCTAGCTTCATTTATTGATGATACTGTCATAAATAAATCACCATTAAGGTAATTGTTCACATCTTTTAAATAAAGTGAAGTATCTTGTAATTTTTTTAATTGTTTTGTAAGAGTTTGGGTATCAATAGGTCTAGATTGAGCATTTGAGAATACATTGTCTGATTCTCCATGAAATTTAGTACCATTAATTTCGGTTTCTAAAACTAGCTTTTCACCAACACTACCATAACATGATATTACAATACCTTTTTTAAATTCATTTGATATTGAAAGTTCTATAGATGAATCTACCATTTTATAAATTTTAGTGCCTTTATCAAAATTCTTAAAAATATTTAAATAACAAGATTTGTTTGATTTTGTAATTTCATTTTTTGATAAATCATACATCGAATCTATTGTAAAGAAGTAGTCTTCATCACTAGCGATTCTAATTCTATCTCCTACCCGTAAATCTTTATTTAATGAGATTAAGGTAAGATTTTTATCTTTCTTATCTATTACACCAACTAATGAACCTTCATTGTTGGCTTTAGTAATATCACAAATAGAACCTTTATCTTCATTAAATAAGAATCCCTTAGTATAATTTCTATGGAACACATTATCTAAACCTTTAGGATTATAATTTTTATCATCAAGTTTTTTTCTGTATTCACTAATTACAATTTTTACATAATCAGGATCCTTCATTCTTCCTTCAATTTTAAGAGAATCTACACCTAAATCCTTAAGTTCATGGATGTTTTGCGATGTATTTAAATCTCTCATTGATAAGTGGAAACCTTCTTCAATAAGTTTTTGATCTTTGTATAATTTATATTTTCTTCTACAGTTTTGAGCACAACGACCTCTATTACCACTTCTAAGAGTTAACATAGAACTGAATAAGCAACCACCACTATATGAAACACAAAGAGCACCATGCGCAAAAATTTCAATAGGCATATTTGAAGATTCTTTTATATGCTTAATTTCGTCAATTGAAACTTCACGTGCTAAAACACATCTATGGGCTTTTAGTTTATCAAAAAAATAAACATCATTTAAATCTTTAATACCAGCTTGTGTTGATATGTGAGCTTCCATTGAAGGACAATGAGTGATTACGTAATTAATCATTGAAAAATCCGCAAGAATTAAACCATCAACACCCATTTCATAAAGTGTTTTAATATATTCTTTACAATCTTCAACTTCATTTTCTTTAAGTTCTGTATTAACTGTAACATAAATTTTTTTATTAAGTTCATGAGCTAATGATAAGCAATATTTTAATTCATCAAGAGTTAAATTCTTTGCGTAAGCTCTTGCGCCAAATCTTTCGGTTGCTAAATAAATTGCGTCACAACCATTATATAAGGCTTGTTTAAAACAATCTATATCTCCTGCTGGAGCTAGTAATTCTGTAAACATAATATATCACCACATAGATTATATATTATTTTTTGTTAAAATGAAATATTTTAGCATTTGTTTTATATATCTATTTTGTTAACTCTTATTGCTTGTTTACAAAAAAACAAAGAAGCATAATATAAATAAGCATTTAATCTACATTATTGTCCATTCTGTGATATAATTTTTTTGAGGTGTTAACATGCAAACTAAAATTATAGTGTATGGTTCAATTCTTTGCCCACATTGTAGACAATTAAAAAAGAATTTTGATTTTTATAACATTGAATATGAATATAGAGAAATCACATCATCTCTTATGTATTTAAAAGAATTTTTAGATTTAAGAGATCATAACGTGATTTTTAATAAAGTTAAAGAAGAAGGGCGTGTTGGAATTCCTTTGCTTGTTTTTGGTGATTTTATAACTTTTGATTGGGAGAATTATTTAAAAGACAACGGAATAGATAAGATATACTCTGAAGATGAAAATATTTCGTGTTCACTAAAGGATGGTCATTGTTAATATGTTTAGAGAAATGAGAAGGTTTGTTCAAAGCGCAACAAAAGAAGAATGTGATGAAATACTTACCTCTGAGTGGAGAGGCGTATTATCAGTAATTGGTGATGATATGTACCCTTATGGTATCCCTATGGATTTTTATTATGATAAAGAAAATAATAAAATATATTTTCATGGAGCTAAAGAAGGTCATAAGATTGATTCGATAAGAAAAAATAATAAAGTATGTTTTACAACATATGATAAAGGGTATAAAGAAGAAGGCGAATGGTATTATAGAATAACTTCAGTTGTTGTTTTTGGTAAAATTAAAGAAGTTAGTGATGAAGACACAATTATGTATGCCTTAGATAAAATAGGACATAAATATATGCCTGATGAGGAAACTATAGTAAATACTATTACAAAACATAAAAAGAATACATTAGTTCTAGAACTTGATATAGAACATGTAAGCGGAAAACATATAAAGGAGAAATAAAATGTTAAAAGTATACGGAACAGAAGATTGTCCTGATTGTAGAGATTGTAAAAAGAATTTTGATAAATTTAATATTGAATATGAATTCAAAGATATAAAAGAGTTAAAGAATTTAAAACAATTTTTAATATATAGAGATACATATAATGAAGTATTTGATAGATTAAAAAAAGTTCATTTCATAGGTATTCCTTGTGTTGTGGATGCGGATAATGTTTTTTGTGATTGGGAAGGATATTTAAAAAGATTAGGATATACTGATCTTGAATTTGAAGGAAATTCATGCAGTATATTTAATAAAAATTGTTAAAAGCACAAAATTATTTTAAATATTACGGATATTTGTAAATTTACTTTTAAGATGTGTTAAAAAATGTTATAATACAAATATTATATTTGATGTGAAAGGATATTAATATGAATAAAAGAGACGAATTTTCAAAAAATATGGTTTCTAAACAAGAATTACCAACACCAGAAGAAATAAGAAAAATGTATCCAATGTCTGATAAATTAAAGGCAATTAAAGAAAAAAATGATAAAGAAATAAGAAAAGTATTTACAGGAGAATCAGATAAATTTATTTTAATTATTGGTCCATGTTCTGCAGATAGAGAAGATGCAGTACTTGATTACGCTAAAAGATTAAGAAAACTTCAAGATGAAGTATCAGATGTTCTACTTTTGATTCCTCGTGTATACACAGGAAAACCAAGAACAACAGGAGCAGGTTATAAAGGTATGATACACCAACCAGATCCTAATGCAGAACCTGATATGTTAAAAGGACTTATTGCGATAAGAAAACTTCAAATGAATTTAATTGAAGAAACAGGATTTAGTGCAGCAGATGAAATGTTATATCCTGAAAATTATGCATATGTATCAGATTTACTATCATACATTGCAGTAGGAGCTCGTTCTGTTGAGGATCAACAACATCGTTTAGTAGCTTCAGGAATGGATGTCCCAGTTGGTATGAAAAACCCTACTTCTGGAGATCTATCAGTATTAATGAACTCAATAAGCGCTGGTCAATCCGCAACTACATTCATTTATCGTGGATGGGAAGTAGACACAAAAGGTAATGATTTAACACACGTAGTACTTCGTGGTTATGTTGATAAGGTAGGAGCTACTCATCCTAATTATCACTATGAAGATTTAGAAATACTATCTGCCTTATATAAAGGTAAGAAATTCTTAAATCCAGCTGTTATAGTTGACTGTAATCATTCTAATTCAGGTAAACAATACTTAGAACAAATTCGTATTGCCAAAGAAGTTTTACACTCAACACGCCATAACGAGGATATTTATAAACTTGTAAAAGGTTTAATGATTGAATCGTATATTGAAGATGGTAATCAAAAACCTGGAGATGGTGTTTATGGTAAATCCATAACTGACCCATGTCTTGGTTGGGAAAAGACAGAGAAACTTATTAAGCAAATTGCTGATTTAAGAAGAGGAATTATAGATTAATAAATATAAAGGTTGTAGTATTTAATACTCAACCTTTTTAAACATAAGAAAGAAGGAATTTTATATGCCATGTACAACATTATTAGTTGGTAAAAAAGCATCTTATGATGGTTCAACAATGATCGCTCGTAATGATGATAATCCTAATGGAAAATTTGAAGTAAAAAAGTTAGTTAAAATATCTAGTGATATGCAGCCAAAATTATACAAAAATGTAATATCACATCTTGAACTAGAACTACCACATAACCCAGTCGCTTATACAGCATTCCCTAATGTTGATTCAAAAAGAGAAGGTTTATGGCTTGCGCAAGGAATTAATTCGTATAATGTAGGAATGACTGCAACTGAAACTATTACAACAAATCCTAGGGTATTAGGTGCAGATCCTTATGTTGAATATGACGAAAAGACTAAAACTCCTGGTGGACTTGGGGAAGAAGATTTCGTTTTAGTTGTATTACCATACATTAAGACTGCAAGAGAAGGAGTACTTCGTTTAGGAGAACTTCTTGAAAAATATGGAACATACGAATCAAATGGAATAGCATTTAATGATAATAATGAAGTATGGTACCTTGAGACAATAGGAGGACATCATTGGATGGCTAAAAGAGTTCCTGATGACTCTTATGTAGCTTTGCCTAATCAACTTGGTATAGATGAATTTGATTTTTTGGATGCTAAAACAGATAAGAAAAATTATATGTGTTCTGCTGATTTAGAAGAATTTATGAATAAATATCATTTAAATCTTAACAATGATGATAAGATTAATCCAAGAAATATTTTTGGTTCACATAGTGATTCAGATCACGTATATAACACACCACGAGCATGGGATATGGTAAGATATTTAAATCCAAGTCTTAATTTAGAATTAGATGATACAAAATATAATCCAGAATCTAATGATATTCCTTGGGCTATGGTACCGGAAAATAAAATTAGTGTAGAAGATGTAAAATATGTTTTATCATCTCATTTTGTAGGAACAAAATATGATCCATATTCAAAATTTGGAAGACCAGAAGATAAAAAATATCGTGTAATCGGTATAAATAGAACATCTATTTTATCACTATGTCAAATAAGAAATAATGTTATTGATGAATTAAAAGGATTGTTATGGTTCACATTTGCATCTAATCCATTTAATGCGTTTACATTATTTATAACATCTGATGAAATAGTTCCAGATTATTACTCTAATACAACACTTGAGGTGGATTCATTTAATTTCTACTGGGCTAATAGATTAATTAGTGCTCTTGCGGATGCACATTATTCATCTAATTTAATACATATTGAAAGATATCAGGATAAAATGCATTCAAAATGTCATGAATTATTAAATAAATTAGATTATGAATATAAGAGTGTAGCTGATGTAAGAAAAATTAATGAAGAAATTGCAACTTCATGCAAGACTTTAACAACAAATTTATTGAATAAAGTCTTATATACTTCGTCTATGGAAATGAAAAATGCATTTAAGCGTAGTGATAATTAATTATGGAACGAAATAATTTAATAATTAAAACATCTATTTTTGGAATTATTGCAAATATATTTCTTGTGCTAATTAAGTCTATTATTGGTTTTATTACAGGTTCAATTGCGATTGTTTTAGATGCGCTTAATAATTTAAGTGATGTTATGTCTTCAACAATAACAATTGTAGGAGCTAAATTATCATTAAAAAGACCTGATAAAAAACATCCCTATGGATATGGAAGAATGGAATATATTGCATCGACCATTATAGCACTACTTATTATTTCAGCTGGTGGTGTTGCGATATATAAATCAATTGATACACTAATATATTCTATAAAACATCATAATGATGTTTCTTATACAAAAATATCTATGGTGATAATTGGGCTCGCGATTATTGTTAAAATAATAATTGGAACAATTTTTGTTAAAAATGGTAAAAAAGTAAAATCAAATTCTTTAATAGGATCTGGTGTTGATGCTTATACAGACGCGATTATTGCGCTTTCTACATTTGTATGCGCAATTATTACTTATAATTTAAATCCTAGTATATCAATAGAATCTATACTTGGAATTATAATAGGTTTATTCATTATAAAAGCAGGAATAGAAATACTAAAAAATTCTGTCTCACAAGTACTAGGTGAAAGAATTGACCCAACATTAGCTAAAGAAATAAAAGAATTAATCAAAGGGCATGACCAAGTTTTTGGAGTATATGATTTAATTCTAAATAATTATGGTTATGAAACTTTAATAGGTTCAGCTCATATTGAAGTAGATGAACATTCAACTGCCCATCAAATACATATTCTTACAAAACATATAGAACAAGATATCTACGTTAAATTTGGTGCTATTTTAACACTTGGTATATATGCTAAAGAAAACTTATCTGGGGATATAAAAGAATCTATTAAAAAAGTTATAAGTGAATTTAGTGAAATTATTGATATGCATGGTTTTTTCGTTGATGAAGATAATTTAGTAGTATCATTTGATCTAGTAATAGATTTTAATTGCAAGAAACCAATTTTAATTGTAGAGGAAGTAAAATCACAACTACTTGCGCTATATCCAAACTACAAATTTGTTGTAGTAATAGATGCGGATATTAGCTAATTATTTACATTAAATTATTAGTGTGCTATAATTAGTGTACTTTTAAAAGAGGTTTTTTATATGAGAATTTTATTAGTTGTAAATGAATTCCATGCAAGGACGAATGGACTTTCAATATCAACACAACGTTTTTATGATGAATTTGTAAAACTTGGAGCTGAAGTAAGAGTATTATCTGGACAAGTATATGGTGAAACATATTATAAACTTAAAAAGAAGAGCCTACATCCTTTCCAAGGAATAATTGAAAAACAAGGATATGTGTTTGCAAAAGTTAATAAACAAGTAATAAGAGAAGCTGTAGCGTGGGCTGATATAGTTCATCTTGAAGAGCCTTTCTTTATTCAAAATGAAACTGCAAAACTTGCAAAAAGAATGGGGAAAATAATTACAGGTACTTATCACCTATTCCCTGAAAATATTGTATCAACAATACATATGGGTCATTGGAGACTTTTAAACTCTACTTTAAACAAATGGTTTAGAGCAATGTCATATAAATATTGTGAATTTATTCAATGCCCTACAGAAAAAGTCAAAGAAAGATTAATACATGATAATTTTAAAGCTGACATGGAAGTAATTACTAATGGAATTACTGAGGATAGATGTATATTACGTAATCCTAAACCTTCTAATTTAGCTGATAAATTTATTATACTTTCAGTTGGAAGATTTTCAGTTGAAAAAGATCAATCAACATTGTTAAAAGCAATTAAGTTATCAAAACATGAAAAAGATATAATGCTTATTATGGCAGGTCAAGGACCATTAAAGAAAAAGTATGAACATTTAAGTAAAAACTATACTAATAAGCCTATTATGCAATTTATGAAAAAAGAAGAATTGATGAATTATACATCATTCTCTGATGTGATTGTCCATTGTGCTGATGTTGAGGTAGAAGGATTATCACTTATGGAAGGATTTGCAGGTGGTGCAGTACCTATTATTGCAGAAGCAAGACTTTCTGCAACATCACAATATGCAATATCTGATAATAATAAATTTAGGGCAAAAGATGTTAAAGATTTAGCAGCTAAAATAGATTATTGGTTTGAACATAGAATAGAACTTAAAGAATATTCTATGAAATATCAAGCATGGGCTAAAGAATTAACAACTGAAAAGAGTGCTGTAAAAATGATGAACATTTGGTCAGCTAGATTAAATAAAAACAGACAATAATTGAAGCAAGTAAAAAATGGAGTTTATTTGCTTCATTTTTTGTGGAATAGAGGTATATTATGCTAAATCAATTTTCAAGAACACAATTATTATTAGGAAAACCTGCAATGAAAAAATTAGAAGATGTGACTGTAGCAATCTTTGGTGTAGGTGGAGTAGGTTCTTATGTAGTAGAAGCTCTTGCAAGAAGTGGTATTGGTCATTTTGTTTTAATTGACGATGATAAAGTATGTCTTACAAATATAAATAGACAAGTAATTGCGACACTTGATACTGTTGGTAAATATAAAGTTGATGTATGTGAAGAGAGAATTCACTCAATAAATAAAAAAGCAACTGTTGAAAAACATCAATGTTTTTTCTTGCCATCAAATGCAGATGAATTTGATTTTAGTGCATATGATTACGTTGTTGATGCAATAGATACAGTATCTGCTAAAATAGAAATTGTTTTAAGATGCATTAAAGCTAAAACTAAAATAATATCTTGTATGGGAGCAGGAAATAAACTAGACCCACAAGCATTTAAGGTAGCGGATATTTATAAAACTAAAGTAGATCCACTAGCTCGTACAATGCGTTATGAATTAAAGAAGAGAAGAGTTAGAAAATTAAAAGTAGTATATTCAGAAGAATATCCTACAAGACCTCTCGAAGACATGGCTATTTCTTGTAGAAGCCACTGCGTATGTCCTGCAGGAACTAGAAAATGTACTGTTAGACGCGATATACCAGGATCTAATGCATGGGTTCCTGCATCTGCTGGACTTTTAATCGCATCAGAAGTAATAAAAGATCTTACAAAAGGTTTAGAAAAAACTCCTGAAATAGCTCCAGAAGAGCAATAAAAAAAGGCGTAAAGCCTTTTTTATTTTGTAGTAGAAATTGTAATCGCAACTTCTAACATTTTATTCATTTCAAACATGTCTGCGTATTCATAAACACCATGTTCGTTGTATCCACCTGTACCAAGGTTTGGTGTATTAATACCCATGAATGTAAGTCTTGATCCATCAGTTCCACCTCTTGTAGCACTACAATAGACATCAATACCACATTTTTTATAAGCATCTAGTGCCTTATCAACACATCTCATATCTTCTTCAATCTTAGAACGCATATTTCTATATTGATCTGATATTTCAACACTTACTGCATTAGGATATTTTTTATTTAAGAAATCTCTTGCATTATAAAATTCCTCTTTCATTTTTTCAAGTAAATTTAGATCATGATTTCTTATAATATAATTTAGATGAGCTGAACCTACACTACCACTCATTTCAGTTAAATGATTAAATCCATCATACCCACTAGTGAACTCAGGTCTTTCGTTAGGATTTAAAAGTGCATTAAATTCCATCGCAACAAGCGACGCATTAATCATCTTACCTTTAGCAAACCCTGGGTGTATTTCAAAACCAGTGATATTAACTGAAGCCTCTGCCGCATTAAATGTTTCATAAGAGAATTCTTTATAATCTCCACCATCAACTGTATACGCATAGTCTACTTTAAACTTAGAAGTATCAAATTTTAATACTCCAGTTCCAATTTCTTCATCTGGTGTGAATGCGACATGTATTTCACCATGGAGTAGATTATTTTTAATAATCTCTTCAAGCATTTGCATGATAACTGCTATACCACCTTTATCATCGCAACCAAGAACAGTAGTACCATCAGTTGAAACTATAGTATGTCCTATTTGATTTTTTAATGATGGGAAATCTTCCATAGATAAATATTTATTTGTATTACCTAGTCTAATTGGTGTTCCATCAAATACGACTACATTTGGTTTGACATTAGTTCCTGAAACTTCAGGAATAGTATCCATATGGGCTAAGAAACCTATAGTATCATAACCTTCTGCATTCGCAGGAAGAGTCGCATAAACTGTTGAAAATTCATTTACAATAATATCTTTTAATCCTAACTCTTCTAATTCATTTTTTAATAATTTTGCTAAATCAAATTGTTTTTGTGTAGATGGTGTAAATTGATCATTTTTATCATCAGACATTGTATCAATTTTTACATATCTTAAAAATCTATCAAGTAAAGCCATTATATTACCTCCGTGCTTCAATATTATAAATCTTTTAAATATAATTTACTAGTTTACTATATTAAAATTTAATCTTTAAATCAATAAAAACCGATTAAAATCTAAGTTTGTTATAAACAAAACAAGATAAATATGTTAATATATTAATA